>JBFMFA010000055.1:0-1843 GCA_040753195.1 Gemmatimonadota bacterium
GGAACGCGCGGCACACAGAATTGGTTGGTTCTTCCTCCCTGCTTTGCCGCTGCTCCTTGGCGCCGTTCATTTCTTCGCGAACGCCATCGTTAGGCCTCGGGCGGACAAGGACGAGTTCTTGTGGGGTGAGTTTTTCGAACTGCAGCCACTGGTGATGCGGCAGTTCGGCATCACACCGACTGTCATCATTCTCTTTGCGCTGTGTGCCTTGGTCATGGTCCCGCTCGGGGCGATGCTCGGTCGCGAGTTCAAGCGCTGGAAGCCTCTGACCGCCTATTCACTCGACATCGCCGGGAGCATCACAGGCATCCTGGCATTCGCGCTCGTGAGCACCGCACGCACAACCCCGATCGTATGGTTCGCCGTTGCGTACGCGGTGTGGCTGCTGTTGTCGCTGGACCGAAAGCGATACGCAGCGTTTGTCGCGCTGAGCGCGGCACCTGCGTTCTGGTTCATAACGAGCACCGCCGGTCCCAAGCCTGAATTCTGGTCGCCGTACTATCGGATCAACGTGCTCCCGGGTGCCGGGCTGCACAGCGTCCACGTGAACGGCTCGATGCATCAGTGGGTGCTCGATCTCGAACACGATGACAAGAACATCAAGGCCATCCGTGAGACCTATCTGCGTCCTTTGCGACTCGCGAACCGGCTGGACAACGTGCTCATTGTCGGAGCGGGCACCGGCAACGACGTGACGAATCTCCTCAGTCTGGGCGCCAAGCACATCGATGCGGTGGAGATCGATCCTGTCATCCTCGACATCGGTCGCATCCTGCACCCGCAGTCGCCTTACGCGGATCCGCGCGTGAACGCCGTTGTCGATGATGCGCGCGCCTTCCTGCGTCACACGAAGACGAAGTACGACGTCATCGTGTTCGGAACGCTCGATAGCCAGACGCTCCTGTCGGGGATGTCGTCGGTTCGTCTCGACAACTACGTGTACACGGTCGAAGCCTTTCGCTCCGCGCGCGAACGCCTGGCGCCTGACGGCATGCTCGTGACGTATCACATGTCTCATAAGCCGTATATCGCTGCGAAGATCAACGGTGCGATCGCGGAGGCTTTCGGCAAACAGCCGCTCGTGTTTGTCGACAATCCAGCGTACCTGTTCAACTGCACGTTCATCATTGGCGGGAAGACGGACGGGCTCGTCAGCTCTCCACTGCCGATGACTGTGAGCCGCGAAGCGCTTCCGCACGACGATTGGCCGTACCTCTATCTCAGCAAGCGCACGGTGCCTACGCACTACCTTCTGGTGTTAGGCGGCGTGCTGCTCGTCGCGTTGTTATTCCTCGGCGTCGGAACTCCACGGCAGGTATGGACACAGCCGGATGGCGCGATGTTCGCCTTAGGCGCTGGATTTCTCCTGCTCGAAACCAAGAGTGTTACCGAGATGTCGCTGCTATTTGGATCGACGTGGCAAGTGAACCTGCTCGTCTTTTCTGCGATTCTCTTGTGTGTCCTGGCAGCGAACGTCGTCGTTGGCCAGCGGAAAATTTCGGCGGGCGCGTGTTTTGTCGGCCTGTTTGCGTCCTTGCTGATTGCGTATGTCGTGCGCGTGCAGTCACTGCTCTTTCTGGGAACGATCGCTCAATGGGTCCTCGGCGGTCTTCTGGTCGCCCTGCCGATCTTCTTCGCGGGGATGATTTTTGCGACGCTGCTCACGCGGCGGATGGATCCGGTTCGAGCTCTCGGGTTCAACTTGTTAGGTGCCATTGTCGGTGGGGTGCTCGAGTACATGTCCATGATCCTCGGGACCAAAGGGTTGTACTTGATCGCCGCCGGCATCTACATCGGCGCCTATTGGGCCCACCGTCGCTTTGCGGCGCGCGTCAGCGCGCCG
>JBFMFA010000055.1:1853-10453 GCA_040753195.1 Gemmatimonadota bacterium
CGGGTGGTGGGGGGGCGGGGGGCCCCGCGCCGGCCGAGGCGCCCGCACTGGCGGAGTCGCGCGCGGCGGCGTAGCACGCTGACGCCAGTTCGTTAGGCGTGCCCGCCGGGTAGTTCGCTCGGCGCTCGTTAGCCGACGTCGATTTCGCCGGCGATAGTCTCGCTCACGCCAAGCGCCTCGATGCGCAGCGTTGCGTGGGCGGTGAGTTTCGTATGGCGGGAAAGCCTTCCGTCCTCCTGTGCTGATTGCACCGCGCGTTCGATTTCACGCTGCGCGGTCACGCCGAAGGTCTTCAGGAACTTGCGCAGACTGAGGTTGAAAGCTTCTTCGTTCATGCGTCATTCCTCGTTCGAGTGCGAGCGGTCTTGACAGTGGTGCCAGCGGCAAGAATGCTCTGGCGTTCTAACCATCGCTGAAAACAACGCGTAGTGCCACCAACGGCGACGTCCCCCAGGCCATAGAGGCTGCCATGCTCAAAGACTTTCGCGCTTTTATCATGCGAGGAAACGTCGTCGATCTCGCCGTGGGCGTCATCATCGGTGCGGCGTTCGGTTCGATCGTGAAGTCGCTCGTGGACGACGTGTTGATGCCGCCGATCGGGCTCGCCACTGGAGGCATCGACTTCTCGAACAAGTTTGCGGTGCTCAAGGATGGCGCAAAGGCCGCTGCGCCGTACGCCTCGCTTGCCGACGCGAAGGCGGCGGGAGCGGTGACGCTGAACTACGGCCTGTTCATCAATCAGATCGTCACGTTTCTGATCGTCGCGTTCTGCGTGTACATGCTCGTGCGCGTGATCAACCGCATGCACGCGCCGGCACCGGCACCGGCCGCGGCACCGACGACTAAGGCATGCCCGCATTGCGCGACGGAAATTCCTATCGCCGCCAAGCGCTGCCCGAACTGCACGTCGCAACTATAACTATCAACTACCGCCTCCTTCGCCTCGGCACAACGCCCGAAGCATCGTTAGGCCGCGGCGCGCGATAATTCACGCCATAGCTCCGGAGCCGGCTGAGGTACGCGGGCAGGCGCGCTTTGAAGTCGATCAGATCCTTTCGCTCCGAGGGCGTCCACACCACTTCCGCCAACGCCCCCAGGCGCGGGAACGCCATGTATTCAACCTGCCGCGAGTTCGGCATGTACTCGGTCCAGTGTTGGGCCTGCGCGCCTAACACATGTCGCGCCTCGTCGGGCGAAAGCTCCGGCGGAATCGGCTCGAATGAATACACGCTGTCGATAGGCAAAAAATTGCCGATCGCGAGCGGTTCGCGCGCGGTATCGCGCGTCGGATAAAAATCGAAATACGTGTAGCGCGTCGGCGCCATGACGACGTCATGGCCTTCTTTCGCCGCCGCGATGCCGCCACGATAGCCGCGCCACGACATCACCGCCGCGCCGGGCGCCAGTCCCCCTTCGAGGATCTCGTCCCATCCGATCAGGCGGCGACCGCGTTCGGTGAGGAACGTATCCATCTGCTTGATGAACCAGCTCTGGAGCTGCGCTTCCCCGAAGAAGCCCAGCTCGCGGATGCGAGCTTGTATGCGTGGACTCGTCGCCCAGAACGCTTTGTCCGCTTCATCACCGCCGATGTGGATGAACTCACTGGGGAAGAGCTCCAACACCTCCTCCAGCACATTCTGCATGAAGCGAACAGTGGAGTCTTCAGCATTAAGGATGTTCTTCGAGACCCCCCAGCGCGTCCACACAGGGATCGTATCGCCCGTAACGCCTAACTCGGGATACGCCGCGATGGCTGCCTGCGCGTGCCCCGGCATTTCGATCTCCGGTACTACCGTGATGAAACGCTCGGCGGCATAACGAACGACATCGCGCACCTGATCTTGCGTGTAGAAGCCTCCATGCCGTTTGCGATCGTAACGCCAGCGCGTGGAGTCGCCGCGCGGACGACCGATGATCGTCTGGCGGCGCCAGGCACCAACCGACGTTAGGCGGGGATATCGTTTGATCTCCAACCGCCACCCCTGATCGTCAGTCAGGTGCCAGTGGAAACGATTGATTTTATGCGCGGCGAGCAGGTCGATGAACTTCTTCACGAAGGTCACCGGCATAAAATGGCGCGCAACGTCGAGGTGCGTGCCGCGCCACGAGAAGCGGGGGTAGTCGACGATCTCGACTGCCGGGACACTCCACGTCACGCCGGTCACGCGCGTGCGCGAGAAAACGCGCGGCGGGAGCAGCTGCCGCAGCGTCTGCAGTCCATAAAAGGCACCCGCGCGTCCTGCCGCACGCACTTCGATCTGCCTTGCCGTCACCTGCAACTCATACCCCTCAGCGCCTAACAACTGCCGCAGCTCGTCATCGATCGTGAGCACGATTGGTCGCACGTTCGCCGGCGTGCTGTCGCGCAACACGCGCAGCGTGAACCCGAACGCCGGCGCCAGCATCCTCGCGAAGGCGCGCCCGAGCGAGTCGGTCTCTGCGGTCACGAGAATAGGCGTGCGGCGCGTAACGCTGAAACGGCCGCTGTCCGGGTACTCCTGCACGTGCACGGGTCGTGGAACTACGGTGACCCGTGGCGTTCTCGGCGGGATCACAGTCTCGCGCGTTTGCTGCGCCGAACTGCGCTGCCCGGCGATCACCAGTACGATGCCGGTGACGAACCTAACGAGTTTCTGCATGATTACTGAAAGAGCGTGACCTGACCACCCGTGTGCCAGAAGAGGATCTTCCGGCCATGCGCCAACCGTCCGTCGCGGACATACTCGATCAGCGCCGCCACTGCCTTGGCCGTGTAGTAGTGGTCCACAAAAACCGCTTCGGTGCGCGCGAGGAGCATCTGTGCTTCGCGTGACGCGTCAGTGGCTTCGCCGTAACCTCCGCCGACGAACGTATCGTCCAGCTCGAAGCGATCACCCGCGCCGAGCGCACCCGTATCGAGGCCGAGCAGCTCTTCGGCACCGGCGATGATGGGGAGCACCTTGTCGCGAATCGCCGAGGCGGGATCGTCGGCGCTTACGCCGATGACTCGTGCGTCGATACCGAACAACGCACAGCCGAGGAGCAGACCCGCTTGCGTCCCACCGGACGACGAGGCGTGAATGATGACGTCCGGGGCGACGCCCTGTCTCGTAAGCTCCCCGACGCCCCGAGCGATGCCTAACGCGCCGAGTGGCGTCGAGGCCCCCAGCGGAATCTCGAAGGGGTGCCCACCATGCGACCGCACTTCCTCGGCGACCTTCGCCATGGCTGGAGCCCGGTCGGCGCGCGTTGCGACATAGCGCACTTCGGCGCCTAACAAGTTGTCCAGCAGCGCGTTGGCTGTCAGATGCTCTGGCCGTTCTCCATTCGCGACGATGATGCACCTGGCGCCGATGCGCGTCGCGGCGGCCGCAGTCGCGCGGCAATGATTCGACTGCACGCCGCCGCACGTGATGAGCGTGTCGGCACCCGACGCCTTGGCGGCCGCGGCCACCAGGCAGAGCTTGCGCACTTTGTTGCCGCCAAAACCGAACGCGATCGCGTCATCACGTTTCGCGGAAATCGCGGCGCCTCCGCGGTGTCCAATCGCGTCGCGGAAGCGCCACCAGTCGTCGATCGGTGAGGGGTAGTGGCCTAACGGAATGAATGGCAGATCTATCAGCCGCTGCCGAGCGTCGTCGATGGACGTGTTTTGCATGCGCGTAATAAAGAGCCTGGCGTGCCTTTCGCCCAAGTGGTATAACGAGCGGCCGCCGCCGCCGCCGTACCCTTTTCCCCCGAATCGCGTGAGCGCTTCCCCGAAGCCGTCGCCCGTGGCCGTCGAGCACGTGCCTATCGAGGCGCGGAGCGGCTTGGATCCGTGGCGAACGGAGGATTTACCAGCCGCGCCGAGCCCGCGCGGTCTCCAGTGGATCAACGTCGTCGGGCCGGGCGTCATCGTCCTTGGCGCGGCCATCGGCAGCGGCGAGTTCCTCATCGGCCCGGCGTCGTTTGTTCGCTACGGGCTTACGCTGCTATGGATCACCACGGTCGCCGCGACTTTGCAGACGCTTTTCAACACGGAGTTGATGCGCTACACGGTGGCGACCGGTGAACCGGCGTTCACCGGTTTCATGCGCACGCGTCCTTCGGCAAAGTTCTGGGCCTGGTTCTACGCGTTGTGCTATTTGCTCAGCGTCGGCTGGCCCGCATGGGCTGGCGCCGCGGCCGGTGCGTTCTTCTTCCTGTTCACCGGCCGGATCGCTGGTGCTGCGGACGCGACCACCGTGTATGCGTTAGGTATCGCCGCCTTCTTCGTGTGTGTGCTCATTCTGCTGATCGGGCGCCGCATCGAACGGACGCTGGAGATTCTCAACTGGGTGCTTGTCGGTACGATCCTCACGTGCTTGACCGTTCTGGCGATCGTGTTTGTCGCCCCGGACATGTGGCTGCGCGGCGTCGCCGGTTTCGTGGGATTCGACCCGGCCGCGGGTGAGTTCCGCTTCATTCCGCAGGGCGCCGACTTCTTCCTGATAGGTGCGCTCGCCGGATTCAGCGGTGCCGGCGGTCTGATCAACGTGACGCTTTCTAACTGGGCTCGGGACAAAGGGTACGGAATGAGCGCGCACAGCGGCTACATCCCGGCCGCTATCGGCGGCGAGCGGACCGAGCTGGCGCACACTGGTGCGACGTTCGTGCCTAACGCGGAGTCGATGCAGCGTTGGCGCGGTTGGTGGCGCATCATCAACGCCGATCAGTGGGGCATCTTCTTCGTCGGCGCGTTGCTCGGGATGATCCTCCCGGCGATGCTGTATGTGACGTTTGTTCCCGCCGGCTCTGATATCCGGGGCATCGGCATCGCCGCCGTGCTCGCCGAAGCCATGGGTGCGCGCGGCGCGGCGTTCGCGGCCATAGTCGTCGCGATCATGGCGGCGTGGATCCTCTTCAAGACGCAACTCGACATTCTCGATGGAACGGTGCGCGCCGTGACCGACCTGCTTTGGTCCGGTAGCAGCCGTCTGCGCTCGATGCGGCGCGTCGACGTGCGCAAGGTGTACTATGGCGTACTGGCTGTCGCTGTCATCTGGGGCGTCATCGCGCTGCGTCTCGCGCAACCGATCTTCCTGCTGCAACTCTCGGCGAACTTTCACGGCGTCATGTTCGTCGTTGCCGGATTGCATCTCCTGTACATCAACACTCGGCTGCTCCCTCCCGCGCTGCGGCCCTCGTTAGGCCGACGGCTCGGTCTGTTGGCGCTTGTGGTGTTTTATGGCGCCGTCGTCGTCATGTGGCTGCGGGGGCTATTTTCGTAGCCGTGGCGATGCGGCACCAAACACCCGACGCGGACGAGTGGGGGGATGAAGAAGACTGGCGCGGGCCGGCGACGATCTTTCTCATCGTCGAGGCACGTGGTGCGGCCGGAACACGCATCGCGGAGATCCAGAAGCGCTACGATTCCAAGCTCGCTGCCAAGAGTCCGCCGCACCTAACGCTGACGGGGTCGTCGGGTGTGGGACCTCTTCCAGGCTCGCTATCGCCGGCCGAGTTGCGCGCCGCGCTGCAACCGATCACCTCGGCGACGCGTCCCTTCGAAGTCTCACTCGGAAGCGCCGAGCGCTTCATGCAGACAAATACAATAGTCTTGCCGATCGATCCGCACGGTCCGATCCGTGAGTTGCATGATCGCGTGGCGCGATCGGGACTCCCCTTTGCCGCGGCGAAATTCACCTTTACGCCGCACGTGACCCTCAATTACTTCGCCACGCCGGGTGTGGAGCAGATCAAAAGGCTATTGAGCGAGCGCGTCGACGAACCGATGCTCATCGATCATATCCTATGCTCCCTGGCGCGTGAACCAGACCGGCCGACCCCGTTGCTGGAGCTGCCTTTTTCAGCTGCCTAACGCTTTGCGAATGGCGGCGTCGATGTCCTGGTCGCCGCCGACGCCGGTATAGACGACAGTGCCCTTGGCGTCGATCACAACGATGTAGCTCGTGGCAGGCACTTCGTAGGCGTCCGAGGCGTACCCTCGCCGGTCGTACAAAACTTCCAGCGGAAGCGAGTGACGTTCGGCGTACGCTTTCACGCGCTCGACGCTCTGGTTGACGCTCACCGCAACACCTAAGAAGCGGACCTTGCCGGCGTACTTCTTTGCCACGGCATGCATCGCCGGTTCCAGCTGCTTGCAGTTGGGGCACCATGTCGCCCAGAACTCGATGAGGACCGGCTGTTTGCCGATGTAGCTCTTCAGGTCCACAGACGTGCCATCCAGCTTCTCTACGACCGCACCCGGCGCCGGCGATCCGCGCTTGATCCCGACTTCGTCCTGCGCGCGGAGAGGTGCTGCGAGTAGCATCGCGCCTAACGCGCCCGTGACGAAGGCTGCTCGCCGTGACCCGCGACCCGTGACCCGTGACCTTGTTTGAATTACAGACCTCATATAAGCAGCTGCCCCATTTTCACCAAGTAGTATTCAGCAACACCAAGCATCACGAGCCCAAAAACCTTCTTTACGCGCACCATCCACGTCCCCGCGCGCGGCAGTCGCGAGACCGCCCCTGTCGATACACCGACCACAACCAAAAGCGCGCACATTCCCAGCGAAAACGCGAACAGGTAGATAAACCCCCACACCGCGCTTTTCGTTGCCGTCACCCACGTCAAAACGGCGGCCATGACCGGTGCAGAACACGGTGCGGCGACGAGTCCCGACATCGCGCCCATGACCAGAGCACCCGAAAAACGGCCGCCAGCTCCAGCGTTCGCTGCACGCTCAACGAGCCATCCGGGGAGGCGGATCGGAAAGACATCCAACATCGCCAGGCCGGCGATGATCAGGAGGTTAGCCATCGCGAAATAGAGCCACGGATTGGTGCTCACAGTTCCAAACATCGTCCCCGTGAGACCGGCCAACACGCCAAGAGCCGCGTATACGACCGCGAGGCCGAGCACGTACGTCAGACTCAAGAGCAGAGGCCGCCAACGTGAGGCTCGTTCCGCGCCCCGTGCTCCGCCGACAATCGCCGCCGTGATCGGAATCATCGGATAGATGCACGGCGTGAGGCTGGTCAGCACTCCAGCGCCGAAAAGCACCGGAATGGCGAGCAATGGCCGCGCGGCCATGAGCGACGAGACGTCGGAAAGCTGCACACGCTGAAGATACCGGCCACGCCGCGCGAGGCGCGAGTTGCCGTTACGCCTTGCGGGCGATAGTCGGTCGGGCGCAGCATAGCCAGTCCACATCATCACTCGAACTGGCACATGCGCGTTTTCGCCGCGATCACGTTCTTTGCCACCGTGGTGCTGGGACCGGCCCCGTGCGCCGCCGCGCAACAAGCGGCCAGCCGGCCCAACATCCTCTTTATCCTGGCGGACGATCTCGACGTCGAGTCGGCCAGCCACATGCCACGGCTTAAGGCGCTCGTCGCCGATCAGGGTGTAACGTTCACGAACGCATTCACCACGTATCCCGTCTGTTGTCCTTCCCGCGCGTCGATCCTGACGGGCCAGTACCCGCACAACCATCAGATTCTTTTCAATATTCCACCGTTAGGCGGCTTCGCGAAGTTCCGCGACCGCGGCGGTGAGGCATCGACCGTCGCTACCTGGCTGCAAAGCGCCGGCTATCGCACCGCGTTATACGGCAAGTACTTGAACGGCTACCCGGCCAACACGCCCCAGCACGTACCTCCCGGATGGTCCGTCTGGCACGGCACGTACGACAACGAGAACTATTACAACTACCGGGTCAACGAGAACGGCACCGTTAGGCAATACGGCGACAGGGCGGAAGATTACGAGACCGACGTCCACGCCGGGAGCATCGTGCGATTTCTGGAGGAGGCCGAGACCCGCGACGCCGAGCCGTGGTTCATCTATTTCGCTCCGTACGCGCCGCACGGCGACCCGCGGCTTGGCCTCGGCCAGGAAGGGCCGGCCGTGCCGGCGCCGCGCCACCGCACCGCATTCGCCTCGGCGCTCGCGCCACGTACGCCGTCGTTCAACGAGGCCGACGTCAGCGATAAGCCGCCGGCAATTCGCCAACGTGCGAGCCTAACGCCCGGGCAGACTGCGATACTCGACTATCTGTACCGCGAGCGGTTGCGCTCGCTGCTTGCCGTCGATGAGGCGATCGAGCGATTCGTGAGGACCCTCACTCGGCTTGGCGAGCTCCCTAACACGTACATCGTCTTCACGTCGGACAACGGCTATCACGTGGGACAGCATCGCTTCATGACGGGGAAACTCAACATGTACGAGGAGGACACGCGTGTCCCTGCAATGGTGCGCGGTCCGGGCATCCCAGCACGAACGCAGCGCGCTCACTTCGCGTTGAACATCGACTGGGGGCCGACATTCGCCGAACTTGCCGGTGCGGCCGCCCCACCGATCGTCGATGGTAGTTCGCTCGTTCCGCTCTTGAAGCGGGATGCTCCGGCCGTCGATGCGTGGCGTCAGGATTTTCTGATTGAGATCCATCGCCCCACGGGCGAGGTGGTTTTCGGACTCAGGACGCGCACCCAATCATACGCCGAGTACTCGACCGGCCCCCGCGAACTATATCAGCTCGATGTGGATCCGTATCAGCTGACGAATCGTCACGCGAACGCGGACGCCGCGTTGCTCACGCGGCTGAGTGAGCGCTTGAAGGAGCTGGTAACGTGCGCTGGAGGATCGTGTCG
>JBFMFA010000056.1:0-10372 GCA_040753195.1 Gemmatimonadota bacterium
CACAGCGCCGAGGACCTGCTCAACGAGTTGACCGACTATCAAGAGAACATGCGATGAAAGCGTTAGGCGCCGGCGTCGTCGTCTCGCTCGTGGTCAGCTCGGCAGCATTCGCGCAGGTGTTCTCCCTCAACAGGGCCGGTTCCGGCGCACGCGCGGCGGGGATGGGGAACGCGTTCATCGCCATCTCCGATGACGGCACCGCCGCGTCGTGGAACCCCGCAGGGCTGGCGCAGCTTCGACAACCGGAGTTTTCCCTCGTCCACACCGCGGGTCACCGCAATCAATACGTCGAGGGATTTCGTTCAAGCGATGGTTCGGCCGCCTTCACCGATCTAAAAACGACGAGTAACTCCAGCAACATCGAATTCGCCAGCGCCGCGTTGCCATTTACACTCGGCAGCCGACCGGTGACCGTGCAGCTCGGTTGGCGGCGGCTGTACCAGTTCAGCGGCGGGCTGCGCGGCATCACCCGTCGCGTTCCCATGAATGCGGATGGTCGGCCCGAAAGCACGATCCGCTACGACAACGTGAGTGACGGGAGCGTCAACATCTGGGCCCTGGCGAGCGCCGTCCGCCTAACGAACCGCCTCTCCCTCGGCATGAGTGCCGATTTCTATCACGGGACGTGGGAGGACCGCATGAGTGCGAGCGAGGATCCTGGCATCCTCGGGCCCACGGATTTCGTGACAGGGAGGGGGACGAACAAGATCGGCGGCCAGAGTGTGAGTCTCGGACTGCTCCTCGCCTATCCAGAAGTGAAGGTCGGTCTCGTCTATCACAAGGCGCTGCGCAGCCCGTATGACGTGGCTGAATCCAGACGTTCGACTTTCGCGGAGGCAGTGGATACGAGCTTCACGGGTGAGGAGGGTTACCAACTTCGTTTCCCCCGTTCCATTGGATTTGGCGTCGCCTGGGTGCCGCAGCCGCTTCTACGCTTTGCTGTCGATCTCACGTATGACGAGTGGAAAAAATTCCTGGTGCGCGTTCCGGGCGGTCTGCAGAGCGGCTTCGACGGACTGCCGCCGGGCCTAACGACGGCTCGCAATACCGTCACGTTGAACGCGGGTGTCGAGCGGCTGTTCCCGGTGGAGGGCCGCTACGTGCCACTGCGGCTGGGTTTCAGTCACGAGCCACAGGGAGGTCGCGATCCAGTCGTAAGGGAAAACACTCACCACACCGTCCTGGCAGCCGGCACAGGAATCAACTCCAATAGCGTCAAGTTCGACGTGGCCATCGAGTACCGCTGGGGGAGCTTCAACCACACCACGAGCATCAGCCCCGTGTATCTCAGCGGTCATGCAGCAGACCTTGGATTCCCCACCGGTCCCGAGGCGCAAGGGACAACCCGGATGCAGGAATGGCGACTCAAGGTCTCCATGATCTACCGACTCGCCGATACGGACCGAATCAAAGACGTGGTGCGCAGGGTGATAGGGTCGTAGCCTTGCGAAGGCATGACGAGCGGATCTGGCCGTAACCTGCGACCTCCGGTATCGTTGGCCCTTCATTGCTGCGGGATGGATCTGTGAATACCGGGCTTCTCCGCGAGCTTCAAGAACTGATCGGAGACGCCTACGCGATTGAGCGCGAACTCGGTGGCGGGGGCATGTCGCACGTCTTCCTGGCTACCGAACGCTCACTCGGTCGGCGTGTGGTCATCAAAGTCCTGCCGCCGGACATGGTCAGCGGAGTAAGCGAAGCTCGCTTCAAGCGCGAGATCCTCGTTACGGCCAACCTGCAGCACCCGAACATTCTGCCGGTCCTCGCCGCAGGCGCGAAAGACGACATCCATTACTTCGTCACGCCATTTGTCGAAGGCCAGTCGCTGCGCGAGCGGCTCACGCTTCAAGGTGCGCTGCCCGTCGCGCATGGCGCGCAAATCCTCTCCGAGGTCGCCAGCGCGCTCGGCTACGCGCATTCGCGCGGGATCATCCACCGAGATATCAAGCCGGAAAACATCCTGCTGTCCGAAGGTCACGCCGTTCTGGCCGATTTCGGCATTGCGGCGGCGTGTTGCCGCGCCACGAACGCGGAGGCGCTGACGCAACCGGGGCAGAGCCCGGGGACGCCGGGGTACATGGCGCCGGAACAGCTCATCGATCCAACCGCCGCCGACGCGCGCGTCGATGTCTACGCGCTAGGGGTGCTGGCGCATGAACTGTTCACGGGGAAGAAGCCGTTCAGCGGCATGGCACCTAACGCCTGGTTCACGGAGGCTGCGCCGTCGCTGAAGTCTGCTGTGTCCGGCCTTCCTTCGGGCATCGCGTCGGCGGTGAGCCGCGCGCTGGAGCCGGACCCGGATAAGCGGTTCGCGGACGCCGGCGAGTTTCACGAGGCGATTCGCGCCGCGTCGGTCGAAGTCCCGCTTGTGCGGCAGCGGCGGCACTGGCAAGCCAAGCTGTCCGGCGTCGTCGCCGGCGTCGTATTGCTCGGTGGGTACCTTCTGCTCTCGGGCCGGTTGTCGTTTAATCGACCTAACGAGACGGTCGCGACGGATCGCAAGATGCTCGCGATCCTCCCGTTCAAGAACCTCGGCAAACCGGAAGACGGGTATTTCGCCGACGGCGTCACCGAAGAGGTCACGAGTCGGCTCGCGATGCTCTCCGGGCTCGGCGTCATCTCACGCACCAGCGCGGACCAGTACGCAAACTCCACCAAACCGCTGCGGGTCATCGCGCGGGAGCTGGGTGCGGACTACGTGCTTGAAGGAAGCGTTAGGCTCGACCGCCCCGAAAAAGGGCCGGGCCGTGTGCGTGTGACGCCGCAGCTCATCCGTGTGGCCGACGACACACACCTCTGGTCCTTCCCGTATGAAGGCGACATCGAAGACGTCTTCAGCGTCCAGTCACAGATTGCCGAAAAAGTCGCCGGAGCGTTGGTAATTAGCATTCCGGGGGCGCAGCGAGAGCAGATGAGCGCGACGCCCACTCAGGACGTGGCGGCGTACGATGCATATCTGCAGGCGGAACGTCTGCGCACGCAAGACGGCTCCAATCCAGCATCACTCGTTAGAGCAGAACAGTTGCTGGTGCAGGCCACGACCGCGGATCCGCGGTTTGCCCTCGCGTTCGCCAAGTTAGCCCTGCTGCACGTACGCTGGTACGACTCGTTTCTGGACCGGTCGCCGCGGCGGCTCGCGGCGGCACGCCTCGCCGCGGACTCGGCGCTCAAGCTCAACCCTGCCAGCCCGGATGGATGCCTCGCGCTGGGTCGCTACTACGAGGCGATGGAGGACATGGCGACGGCCAGCGTGCACTATTCCGTCGCTGAGCAAGGCCGGCCTAACGATGCGACGATTCTCGTCGCGAACGCCACGGCGCTGTCGCGCACCGGCGCATGGAGCGAGGGCCTCAAGCGTTTTCTGCGGGCGGCGGATCTCGATCCCCGCGCGCCAAGCGTCCAACTGGCCGCCGCGAACGCGTACATCATGTCGCGTGACTATGCGACGGCGGCAAAGTACGTCGATCGCGCCATTGCAGCGGACACAGCGTACGTCGACGCGTACGTAATGAAGGCAGTGGTCGCCGTCGTTGCCGGTGATTGGCCGCGCGCGCGCCAACTCGCAAACAGCACAATTCAACGATTCGGCGTCGTGCGCACCGCGACGAGTGAATGGTCCGAGGAGCTTGTTCCAGCGCTCGATGCGACTGCGCTGGAAGCTCTGGAGCGCGTACCGCAGACGGCATTTGCGGGATCGCCGGTCGTCTACAACTACTGGCGCGCGCACTTGTTTGAACGCTGGCAGCCAGCGCGAGCTCGCGCACACGCGGATACGCTGTTGCGCGCCGGCAATCAGCTGTTGGTCGAGCAGCCGGACAACCGCAGAGTGCGCGGCGCGAGCGGATGGGGGAATGCATTTGTCGGCAACCGTGAGCTGGCGATCTCCGACACTCGACGAGCTCTCGCTTTAGCCACGCAGACACGTGATGCCTACGCGTTCGCCGAAACAGGCCGACACGCCGTGTACACCTTCCTTCGCATCGGCGACCACGAGGCGGCGATTGATCTGATCGACCAGCTTCTCAAGGTGCCGTCACTCATGTCGGTCGGCGTGCTGCGCAACGATCCACTGATGGCGGCCCTGCGTCAAAATCCCCGCTTCCAACAGCTGTTGCGACGGGGAGCCTAACGAATGGCGCGAAAGAATGATGACGGGCTGGAACCGCGCGGTCTCTCTACAGCGGCGAAGCGACTGCTCGGCATCGTCGCCTACTATATCGTCGCCGGTATCGGCACTGTTCTGGCGTGGCGCTACTCACCCGCGCTGCGCGAGCTGCTCGCCGGGACTACGCTCGAGGATCTCGCTCAAGGCGCAGGGACGGTCATAACGAGAGCCGTGCCTGCCGATTCGGCGACCGTCGTCACGCCGGCATCGGCGATGGAGCAGGGGAAGGGGACGCTGTTCGTGCTGGCAGGGGCGCTCGCCACGGCGATTCCGGTCTCTCTTGTGTATTCGCTGACGCGCCGCCGGCGCGGCTTCCAGCAATCGATGGTGCACATCCTGGTCTTGTTGCCCGTCGCCGTTGCCGGAATGGTCGTGCTGATCCAGAACAGCCTCGCGCTCGCGTTCAGCCTTGCGGGGATTGTGGCGGTGCTGCGTTTCCGCAATACACTCGATGACGTGAAGGACGGCGTCTACATCTTCGTCGGCGTAAGCATCGGTATTTCCGCGGCGATCGGCGCGCTCAACATCGGGTTATTGACGTCCTTTGTGTTCAATGCGTGTGTGCTGTTCTTGTGGTGGCTCGACTTTGCACGACGGCCGACGCCGGGGATCCGCGGCGGAATCTGGAAGCTGGCGCGTCTGCCGAAAGTAGCAGCGCCCAAGACACCTAACGAGAAAGTCGAGGGCGACCGTCGCAACGGCGATGAGGTGTTTGCATCGGCGGCGCGGGCGTGGCGCCGTCAGCTGCAGCTCACAGCCGAACACAGCGTCGCGTCGGCCAAAGGCCACACGCGGGCATTGCTCAGTATCCACACGCTCACCCCTGACGTGAGCCGCCCTGCCGTCGAGGATGTGCTCAACGATCGCACGCGTCGTTGGGAGTTGATGGCGATCGTGCCGAGCGATGGCGGCTACTTCACGCTGAAATACCGCGTGCGCATGCGCCGCTCCGAGCGTGCCGAGCTGCTCGATGCCATACGCGCCACACCGAACGCCGTGGGTGTCGAGTTGCGATGACGGGCGCGCCGGACGGCGTCGTGGATGGTCGCTGGGACGTTCCAATGCCCGACGCGCTCAGGCGACTGACGACCGCGGAGCTGCCGCTGCGTCTTCGGGCGTCGGCGCCGGCACAGATGTTTCTGCGCGACGTCTACTACGACACGGACGACTCGACGCTGAAAGCGCGCGGGGTGAGCTGTCGCGTTCGGCATCGCTCCGACGACAAGCACGAGCTCACAGTCACGGTCGTCACGGAGCGCGATGGGCAGGCCGTCGTTTCGCGCGCCGAGGCGGATGTGCCGGGCGGCATTGCGAGTGCGGCGCTGCAGGGAAACAACGACGCCGCGCGGTTACTTCGCTCGATCGTCAACCCTGAGTCGTTAGGTGCGCAGTTGGAGCTGGAGACGGAACTGTACTTCCGGACGGCGTCGTCAGGCGGCTTGCGACCGGCGCGCTTCGAACTGGAGTACGCCATCGTCACGGTGCGCGCGGCCGGCCTTTCGCGCTCGTTCCAGGAAATCGCGCTACGCACGTTGCGGCGAGGGAGTCCCAGTCCGGAACACGTGGTGCGCGCGGTTAGTGAACAGCTTTCACTACGTTCCGTGGCGATCGACAGGCGCGAGCGCGGCGAGCAGTTGCGCGCCGCCTTGGAGAGCGAAGCGCTCGCGCGTCGCGTCGGCGGCGGCAGTTGGGTCGCTGTGGTTGCTCTCGATGGTGCGCACATCGCCGCTGTGCGCGACGGCTCGGCGTGGCGACTTCCCGTAGCCGAAGGGAGTGGTGAAGAGGCGTGCCGCCATCTGATCCGCCACGTGCTCGGCAGCAGCGTCGGTGATCTGAAGCTACTCAGTACCGTGCCGGGTGAGGGACGTTTGCGCTCACTCGAAGTGTGGATCTGCACACACGTCGACCGCTCCGCGCGCGTCGCCGACGGCTCGGCACCGACATGGGTCCCTATCGAGGCCATGCTGGCGCGCGTTGGTACGCCAGAAATCAAGGACGCGGGAACGCTGGCAGCCCTAACGATCCTGGCAAAGTCCGATCTCCTCCCGCGGCTCGTCTCGCGTCCCTCTGCGGGGCGTATCGAGAAGCGTTCTCACGAACGAAAAAAGGTTACGGTTGAATCGCCGGCGAAGTCGCGCGGCAATACGCCTCTGCTCGATGCCGAGGCAAGCCTCCTCGCGTTCAACGAGCGCGTCCTTGCCATCGCAGAGGATGCAAGCGTGCCTCTGCTCGAGCGGGTGCGCTACCTTGCGATCGTCGCCTCCAACCTCGACGAGTTTTTTTCGGTCCGTGTGGGTGGACTGAAGTACGCGGGTCGCGACGTCGAAGGTGAGTCGGACGAAAGTCGTGCCGCTGAAGAGCGCCTCCGCCCCGTCGGGCGGCGCGTGCGCGTGTTACTCGCCAGGCAGTACGCTTGCGCGACTGAATGCCTTCGCGCACTGACAGCACACAACACGCGCGTGCGTATGCCTGCGGAACTGGATGACGCAGCGCGCGAACATCTGCGCACGTATTTCCGGTCGACTGTATTTCCGTACTTAACGCCGCGAGCCATCACGGCGACGCCCGGGCATTCACTGCCGATCATGCCTGATCGCGCCCTCTGCTTCGCCGTGCTCCTGCGAGACGGGCGGCCGAACGGGCCATCGCAATTGGCCGAGCTCGCGATTCCGGCGGCCCTCCCGCGCTTCGTTAGGCTCGGCGAAGGGCAAGATCTCGTGCCGCTCGAAGAGATCATCCGCGGCGCGCTGCCACTGATGTATCCCGGGCGACGAGTCGAGCACGCTTATCTCTTTCGCGTAACGCGGTACGCCGACCTCGGCGTCGACGAGGAGCGCGCCGGCAACCTCGTGCAAGCGGTCGAAGAGCGTTCACGGCTGCGGCGGCACCAACCCGTCGTTCGCATCGAGATCGAACAGAGCATGCCTAACGCGCTACGAGAGCTGTTGTTGCGCGAGCTCGAGCTGGAACCGGGTGCCCGTCCGGGGAGCTTGGGCGCAAACGACGTCTACGATATCCCCGGCTTGATGGATCTGGATGCGCTGCGCGAGCTCGCTGACCTCCCTCTCGCCGGCTTGACCTTCCCACGGATGCAACCCCGCCGCGCGCTCGCGGAAGGAGTATCGCTCTGGGACACGCTGCGCGAGCGCGATGTGCTGTTGCATCACCCGTACGACGACTTCGCCACGAGCGTGGTGCGCTTTTTCAACGATGCAGCCGACGACCCCGATGTTGCGGCGATCAAGGTCGCGCTGTACCGCGCCGGCGAGCGTTCTCCCATCGTCGATGCGCTGCGCCGAGCAGTGGAGTCGGGAAAAGACGTGACAGTGTTTGTGGAGCTCAAGGCGCGCTTTGACGAAGAACGCAATGTGCGCTGGACGAAGCAGTTGCAGGCGGCCGGCGCGCACGTGGTGAGCGGCTTGCCCGGCTACAAGAACCATTCGAAGATCGCTCTTGTAGTGCGGCGGGAAGCCGGAGGACCGCGTCGTTATGCACACGTCGGAACCGGCAACTACAACGCGGGGACCGCGCGCGTGTACACCGACCTCGGCGTGCTGACGGCGCGCGAGGACGTGTGTGACGATGTTTCGGATCTCTTCAATACGCTGACGGGAAGCTCTGTTCCGGCCGATGTGCTCTATCGCGCCTGTCTCGTGGCGCCTAACACACTGCTCACCGGTTTGATTTCACGTATCGAACGCGAAGCCGAGCACGCGCGAGCTGGACGCGGCGGTCGTATCCGCATGAAAGTGAACGGCGTGTCGGACCGCGAGATCGTGCAGGCACTGTATCAAGCCTCGCAGGCTGGCGTGACGATCGAGCTCATCGTGCGTGGGATCTGCACTCTGGCACCCGGACTTACGGGATTTTCGGAAAGGATCCGCGTGGTGAGTATCCTCGGCCGTTTCCTCGAGCACGCGCGCATCTACGCCTTCGACAACGCCGGTGATCCTGAATACTTCATCGGATCGGCCGATCTCCGCCCGCGCAACCTGCGCCGTCGTATCGAGGTGCTCGTGCCGATCCAAGCCGCCGCCGACCGCGCGCGTCTGGACACGATTCTGAACGTGGAGCTGCGCGACACGACCGCGTGGACGCTCGAGTCGGATGGATCCTATGTGCAGCACAGCAAAGGAAGCGATGATGCTGGCGAGACTGCGCAGGCGTTCTTTGCTGCCCAGGCGGCGACGCGCGAGGACGTCACCGTATGAGTCGGGCGTATCTATTGATAGCGGCTGGCCTTCTCAACGTCGCTCCCGCGTATGGTCAACAAGCGCGCACGTCCACAGCGCTGCTCGAGTTGTTCGATTTCAGTCGCAGCGTAACGAGCGATCTTCCGCGCGCGTTGCAGGAAATATCTGGTCTAGCGACGACGTCCGACGGGCGCGTGTTCGCCCATGCGGACGAGCGCGGGGTCATTTCGGAGCTCGACGGCTGCACCGGTCGCGTGAAGAAGTCGTTCTCGTTAGGTAAGCCTGCCGTGCGCGACGACTTTGAGGGGATCGCCATTGCCGGCGAGCGTTTCTTTCTGATCACGAGCACCGGACAACTGTACGAATTGCGCGAAGGCGCGAACGACGCCGCCGTCCCGTTCACTCGGCTCGACACTGGCTTTGGCAAGTCATGTGAAATCGAGGGGTTGGCGTACGACTCGGCGGACGGCGTGTTGTTGATGGGCTGCAAGCGATCACTGCTGCGCGGGTTGGGGGGACGTGTGAGCGTGCTGCGCTGGTCGCTGGCACGAGGCGCGCCGGCGCCGAGCCTAACGATGCCGTTGTCAACCGTTGTTCAAGGGACCAAAGCGCGAAGTTTTCCAACGACGAGTCTGGAACTCGAGTCGAAGTCGGGCCATTACATGGTTCTCTCCGGTCCCGAGCGGCTGCTTGTTGAAACGACGCGACAAGAGAGCGTACTCGCCTCGGTCGTGCTGCCCGGGAAGCGGCACCGTCAGCCTGAGGGCGTGACGTTTGTCGGTGATACGTTGCTCATGATAAGCGACGAGGGCGCCGGGAACGGGCGCGGCACCATTACGTGTGTGCGCCGTGCGCGTTAGCGCCTATTCGTTAGGTGTGACAAAGCAGGCACTGTTTGCGGTGTGTGTGTGTATGCCGGCGGTTTCTATCGCCCGCGGGCAAGCGTCGCGCGTCGATTCCGCGCGCGTGCAGCACCGCGCCACGGTTTCCGTCGTTGCCGGTCCACAATACACCGCCGGCTGGTTTCACCGCTTCATACTCGGCGACGACTACCGCGATCTATGGACTGCCCCAATCGAAGTTGAGCTGCTCGATTTGAAGGCTGTCGCCGGCGGTTTGAAGCCAACGCAGCGCGGTGGGAGTGCACAGACGGTCTCGCTGCGTTTTGAGGGGGCGGACGGAAGAGAGTACGTGTTCCGTCCTTCTGAGAAAGACTTCACGCGTGGTTTGCCGCCGGAGTTGAAGGAGACGTTGGTGCGTGACATCGCGCAGGATCAGGTGGCGGGCTATCACCCGGCCGCGGCGATCGTCGTTTCCAGGCTGCTCGACGCGACCGGGCTGCATCACCCACGCCCGCGACTGGTGGTCATGCCTAACGATCCGGCGTTAGGAGAGTTTCGCGCTGATTTCGCCGGCGTCATCGGCACGTTCGAGGAACGGCCGGACGACGACTTCGGCGAGACGCCAGACAGGCCAGGCGCGCGCAGCGTCATCAGCTCGGAGCGTCTCTTCGAGCGGATGCGCAACAACCACGAGAACAGGGTAAACGCACGCGCCTTTCTCGCCGCACGGTTGTTCGACATCCTCGTGGGTGATCGCGACAGGCACCGCGATCAGTGGCGCTGGGGACGTTTCTCCAGCGAGCGCGATGCGCCGTGGGAGCCAATCCCGCGCGACCGCGACATGCCCTTTGCGCGCTTCGAGGGTCTCGGTCCATACGTGGTACGTGGTGCCGTGCCGCAGCTCACCACGTTCAATAGTCGCTATCCGGACATGGTCTGGCTCAACTGGAACGCGCGCGAGATCGATCGCCTGCTGCTCGTACCGTTAGGCCGCGCGGCCTGGGATTCAGCGGCCGCGATGTTACAGGCGCAGATCAGCGATGCGGTGATCGACAGCGCCATCGCCGCCATGCCTCCGCCGTACGCACAGATTGATGGTCCGCGTCTGCGAGCAGACCTCATCAGTCGCCGCTAACGAATGCCTGACGCCGCGCGGAAGTTTTACACGGTGC
>JBFMFA010000057.1:0-10371 GCA_040753195.1 Gemmatimonadota bacterium
TCGATGAGCTGCTCTGGGGCGCGACCGGAATCTCGCAGGCGCACGACGTTGCGCCGCGCCTCGCGCACCTGGTCTTCAGTCGGCTCAAATCTCGTTAGGTTGAACTGCGCGACGGCCGGATGCCCGAGCTGCCGCGCTTCCAACAGCAACGTTCCCAGTCTCGGCAAAAGTTGCACGTCACACGCCACCCACAAGTCATTGCGGCGATAATCGGGCGCCGACGTGCGCGTCACGAGCCAGGAACCGCGCGAGTCGGCTGGTTCGGCAAAGAGTGCATCGAACTCCTCACGTGTCGATGGCAGCGCGCTCGATTCCGGCGCCACTCGCTCGAGCCGGGTGTACCCCGCGAGCCAGCGACGCACGGCGTCTTCGTTGCCGGCTTCCGCGAGCACAGCGATACAGGCACTCAGCGTACCCCGCACGTCGAGCTCAACGCGCAATGACAGCGACAGCGGCGCAGCGGACGTTGCACCGCGCGCCAGCGCGCCGAGTGAGTCGATCCAATACCTCGTCGCGTCATATCCGGCGACGAGGCCGGCTCCCAGAGCGGGATACGCGAGACGGACGCCGCCCTGCACAAGCTCCGTGTCGTCCGCCGACAGGCGCGCGACGTACATCGCCTAACGAGTCGTCATTACGACACGCGCCGCAACGCACCGCCCAGACGAGCCAGCGGATTGCGCGACTTCTTCCCCGCGTCTTTTGACCCGCTCCCTTCTGCAAGTCCCTGCCGTTGACCACGCTGAATCTTGAAATCGATCTCCTGATCGATGTTGCGCAGCGCCATGTAGTGCTTCAACACACTCACGATTTGGTAATGCGTCCACTCGATGAGCGTATTGGCATCGACGAGATCGTATTCCGAGTTAGGGTGTGAGCCTGACGTGAGGGAGTTCACGGTGGTCGGCGTTGCGAAGCCGCGATCGATGCCGGATGCGACCCGTGTTTCCGACCACGCGCCACGGTTCAGATGCGCATCCCAACCGACGTAGAGGTCGTTTCCGTAACGATAGATGTGCACGAATAGCACCGAGCGACCGTGTTCGAGAACCACCTGCTCGCGCTCTTCGATTCCGCGAGGCGAGTGGTACCAGGTCGTTTCCACGCGCTGGCGAAGCTTCGGGAGTGCCGACTTGCGCACGCGGGAGAAGAAGTCCAGCTGCACTTCATTCCAATCATCGCCGAGGTCGCCGATGAGCACCTGCCAGGAATCGACGAGGCGCAAATCGCGCGGTTCCAGGTCCGGCGCCACCACGGAGCGCGTGATTTGCGGTCTCCGCGCGAGCGCCTGCAGCGCCGCAACAGATCCCGCGATCCCGGCGACGACCTGCAGCAGGAGGACGCCGGCGCTTTGAGCCAGGAGCGCCCCGGCACCAAGGCCTAACGCGAGGACAAAAAGCACGGCGGCCGCGGCTGCGCGCGTGTCTTCGCCGAGTAGACCGTCACGCGCAAAGAGCGCCATGAGCCCGCCGCTCGCGGCGAAGAGGATCAGGTTATACAGGATGCGCGGCGCGTTGTATGGCAACAGCCCCAAGCCCAGAAAGACCCACAACAGCAGCACGATGGCCGCAAGCGTCGCCGTCCAGTCGCGGCGCACTTGGTGACACTTGTTCGCCGGACGCCAGACCATCCACCACGCGGTCCGCACGCACCGGCTGCGCAGCCGGGGTAGCGGCTGCCCCTCGGCCAGCGCGCCTAACACACGCCGCGCATCCTCGGCCGTAAACGTTGTTAGGCGGGAAAGCTTCTGCTCCTGCTCACCCCGTTTGATCGTGAGATCATATTCGAACGGAATCGCGTGATACGGCGTCGCGCGCACGTACACGACGGCGTGAAAGCGGCGTGTCGTGCGATCGTCCCCCGTCGGCATCCACGCTTCGATCGACGTCCATTGCGGCATCACAAACGGTGGGGACTTGAGGACGTTCGCTTCCAACCCACGGCGCACGCATTCGTCCTGCCACGCCTGGTGCAGCGTATCGCGGATCGCCTGGGCTTCAGCGACGACGTTTGCGTCCGCGCGTTGCAGATACGGGCGCGCCTTGATCTGCCCGTTTGTGACGGCGTTGCTTGCTCGCAGACTCTCACCGATCGTCATGCGCTCTCCGGTCGCTGGGGATTGGCCGCGGTATCGTGTCGGGCCCAGGTGCCGCGCGCAAGGCGCACGAAGGGTGATCAGTGTCCGAGATCGGGGGTGCGCTGTGCAGCGGCGACGCGCCATTCGACGAGTTCGGCGAGCATCGCGTGCGAAGTCATTGACGCGGCTCGAATCAGATCCATGCTCGCCTGGTCCACTCGTTCGCTTAACTCGCGATCGACGACGACCAGACGCTGCAACTCCGCGCGTCCGCGCAGCTCGATATTCTCAAAATCCGCCAGACGGCTGAACCCATAGTAGCTCGCCGCGACGGCGGGAACGCAGAAGAAGACGAGCTCGAGGAGGCACTCGATGATCTTCTTCGTATGCTCGTAGTGCTCAGGGACCGGCTCCAGCGCCAGATCCACAACGGGCGACAGAACGACGAAGACGAAAATCAGGTAGCGAAACCGGTGCAGCAGGTGCATCGGCGCGTGCGCGCGAACGGCGGCGTGGTAGTGGTAGCGGATCTGCCCGCGCACGAGCCAGTGTTTGAGCAAGGCGTGGCAGGCCTGCCTGTACGATGGGTCTTGCAGGGAGCCGTGGAATACGCCCGCTTCGCGCGTGACGGCTCGGATGTACCAGTTGGTCCAATGCGACCGCACGTCGTGGGCGCCTAACGTGGGAGGGAGTTCCGCGTCGATACCGGGCCTGCCTAATGGCAAGAGCGCGATGATGTGCCGCAGCTTCTCGGCGATCGAGCGGTAGTCCAGCCAGCGATCGTGATAGCGATGTTCACGCACCGTCACGTACGAGTCGAAGATCCACAACACGGCGGCCAGCTCCGCCAGGCTGAGCGACACGCGCAGGGCCGTCCCCCAGAACCCCTCGCCGGTGATATCCGCGCTGAGGCATCGCTGTACGAGATACCCAAAAACCACGGCGATCGGTACGAGAATGAGCGTCGAGCGCGCGACATGACGTCGATGCAGAGCTGCATAACGAGTCGCCTGAAGGTCTGTCCATGTATAGACGGCGCCAAGCACCGATTCGAGACGTGCGACGAGATCTCGCAAAGGCTGATTCCGCAACGGCGCAGCGACGTCGCGTCGCACTTCCTCGGTCAAAAGACCCCCAGCGGCCAAATCTTCCATGTCTTCAGTCGCCGGCTGGCGCACGAAGTCGCGCAACTCCGGTGGCAGAAGCGACTGGAACTCGGCATCGCCCGTTAGGCGCGCCGCCCAGCGGGTCACGCGGCCGTACAACGTCGTTTTCGGCGCGTCTGTCGCAGGCTCCTGGAACAGGGCGTGCGCGATGTCGAACTGACCGCTGGGAGCGACTTGATCCTCGTCTTCCACGTAGCCGTGTCCCGGAAGGATGAACACCGTGCGCAGCTTGGCGAGGAGCTCCTCGGGCGACCACGTGACCCACTCGATCTGTCCGCCGCGCAGCTCGAGGAACGCCAAGCGATGTGCATGCGTCGAGCGTGCATCGATGGCAATGACGGGGATGTTCGCTCGCAGCGCCTCGATGACGACTTCCGGTGTACCCCCAGGACCGTGGGCCTTCTCGCCGTCCCATACGGCAAGCAACACATCGCACTGCCTAACCAGTGTGTGCCCGACCGCAACGTACGCGTTCTCCGACTGGGGTTCGCTATCCAGCTCCAGCACGGCCGTCGCCCGCTTGCGCAGATGGTCGAACTCCGCCGCCGAGCCGGGTCCTTCCCACTCTGTGCGTGTTATGAAATCCTCGCGATAAACGCCAGCGGGAAATGGGAAGACGCACTGGAGGTCGTACGGCGCGCTATCGGCCTCCAGAGCGGCGTGCGCCACGATGCGGTCGCTCCCTTCGGCGAGCGGCGAGATGAGGCGCAGACGCGGCGGTTCATGGCTATACGGCGACGGACGTGGGTCGTCGTCACGCACGTGGGCGATCCCATCGGCGACGGCGTCGAGGACTTCGCGCGCTCGAGTGCGCAGCGTGTCGAGGTTCGCGTGATTGTCGCGCAAACGCTTCGGCCGGTGCCCGGTTACCGCCACACGGCACGTCAGCCGAGGTTTGGGAAACGTCGTGGATGAAGCGCGAAGCACGGGGGCGGTATCCTACCCCCGTGCTGCACGCTCCGCGAGAGGCTACGCGCTGGCTGTCGACGCGGTCGACGGTCGCCGGCGCCAGATGTACTTGCGGACTCCGAGGCCAACGATGAGCCCGATCGCCGAGAGGGGGATGAGCCAGCCTAACGAGGCGATCAACCACGCAACGAACAGCACGAAGTTACGCCACATCTGCTTGAACGCCTCGGCGATCGGTCCAACTCCAGGCCCGCCGACAACCGGGTACGGCTCGTGGACCGTCACCGAGAGCGTGCTCAGCGCGACGCGAGTACGCAAAAAACGCAGGCGACCCTCGTAGCGCTCAATGTCCTCGCGGATGCGCGCAAGCTCGCGTTCGGCCGCGATCACGTCTTCCAGCTTACCGGTGCGCGTGGCCAGGATCGCGACGATCCGCTCTTCGAGGCGGCGCGCATTGGCGACACGAGCGCTCACATCGACGAACTCCTCGCCGACGTCCTCGGCCGTCGTGTTCACAGACTCGACCTTGCCTAACGGCTGCAGGCCGGCGAGGGCGCTGTCGTAGCGCGTCGCCGGAATCTTCAGCTCGATGGTCCCGGACGGGACCTGGTCGTGACCAGTCGTCACCGACGTATTGGCGACGTACCCGCCGAGCTGCTGCGCCAGGCGTCGCAAAGCAGCGAGTGCCGGGTCGAGCTGTTCGACCTGGATTACTGCGTTGCCGTTCCGAATGATCATGCTCGGCGCTACCGAGTCACGGAGCTGTTGCACGCGTTGCACGGCGTCAGCTGCGGCGGCGCGACCGGCAACGCTAAAGCTCTGCGCCTCATCGGCCAGCACTTTGGCCGGTGCGGGCGCGTTGGCAGTCGCCTCTTCCGATCGATCGCGACTGGGTTGATTGACGCCGCACGCGGCGGCGAGGGCGAGGATTACAGACGCAGTCGCTATGGTTACGAGCCCACGGGCTTTCATCGTTCCTATGCCTGTTGAGGTTGGCCTTCGCATAGGAGACGTCACGGGGCTCGTTTTCCTGCACACTTTTGGTACGTCGTGGGGTCAAATAGCTATCCTTCTCCTTCACTTTCCTTCCGCACGATGACACGAAAGTCTCTGTCGTTCCTACAGTTATCCGCGCTGATCGTCGGTGTGTCAGGGCCGGCCAGCGCTCAGCGCACGCCGGCGCCGATCTCAGCGCCGATCAGCGATATTCGCTACGAAGTCACATTTAATCCCGCGCTGGCCGCGCAGCGGCTGCTTGGCGTGAAGATGCAGTTCAATGTGCAGGGCACGAACGACGCGGTGCTGCTGTCGCTGCCGGCGTGGACGCCCGGTGCGTACGAGATTTCCAACTTCGCGCGCAATGTGTGGAACTTCGCTGCGTTAGGCGCGGGTGATCGCCAGCTCACATGGGACAAGCTGGATCACGACACGTGGCGTGTCCGTCCGCAGGGTGCCGGCCAGGTGACGGTGAGCTTCAACTACCGCGCCGATTCGCTGGACAACGCAATTGCGCAAGCGCGCGGGGATTTTGTCTTCTTCAACGGCACGAACATCTTTTTGTATCCGGAAGGTCGCGGGACCGATTTTGCCGCCACGATGACAATCGCGGCACCTAACGAGTGGAAGGTGGCGACCGGCATGCCCGGCGGCGCTGGGCGCAGCTACCGCGCCACGAACTTCCACGACCTCGTCGACTATCCGACGTTCATCGGGAAATTCGATCTCGATAGCGCGACGATCGGCGGAAAAACGGTTCGGCTCGCGACGTACCCCGAGGGGCTGCTGCGCAACCCGGATCGCGCCAAGCTGTGGGACGACCATCGCAAGATGATCCCCGAGATGATCAAGGTCTTCGGCGACGCACCCTTCGATTCGTACACGACACTGATCGTATTCGACAGCACGTACGGCGGCGCCAGCGCGCTGGAACACAGCAACTCGCACCTCGGCATCTACACGCCATTCATCATCGGCAATCCGATTCTCCCGTCCATCACGTCGCACGAGATCATTCACCTATGGAACGTGAAGCGCATGCGACCGGCCGAGTTGTGGCCGTATCGTTATGACGTCGCGCAGCCGACGGTGTGGCTTTGGGTGAGCGAAGGCATCACCGACTACTACTCCGACCTCATGCTCGTTCGTGGCGGCGTCATCGATTCCACGATGTACCTGGCGTCGCTGAACGAGAAGCTGGATCAGGTCAACGCCGTTCCCGCGGTTGCGTTGGAAGACGCATCGCTGTCGACGTGGATCCATCCGACCGACGGCACCGGATACATCTACTATCCGCAGGGGGCGCTCGCAGGATTTCTGCTCGACGTGATGATCCGCGACGCGAGTGACAACAAAGCGGGTCTCGACGATGTGATGAAAGACGTGTACGAGGCCAGTTGGAAGAAGGGGAAGGGCTTCGGCGCGGACGAATGGTGGGGCGCCGTTAGGCGTGCGGCCGGTGGACAGACCGCAGAGTTCGACGACTTCCGCAACCGACACATCGACGGACGCGAGCCGTTTCCCTGGGCTCGCGTGCTTCCGCTCGCCGGCTTACGTCTTCGCACCGACACGATGCGCAGCCCTCGGCTCGGTGTGTTGACTGAGATCGATTCCAGCGGGGTGCTCGTGACGAGTGTGGAACCGGGTTCTGCGGCCGCGGCGGCGGGCGTTCAGGCTGGAGACATTCTCGTTAGGGTAGGTGAAATTCCGGTGACCGATCCGACCTTTGGCGAACGCTATCGCACGCGCTATCGCACGGCGGAAGGACAGACGATACCGGTCGTAGTGCGGCGTGGGGGTCGCGAAGAAACGCTGCAGCTGGCGATCCGAATGGCGATCAGCACACGCCAGATGATCGAGTTTGCCGCGTCGCCGTCCGCGAAGGCGGCGCGCGTAAGGCGGGGGATATTTACCGGCACAAAAGGTTGACCTGGGGGTCAGACACCTGGGGCGAGCGGGGGTCAGACACCACGGTGGATCGGTCAGACCGCGTTGTGACGCTCCGGACGCGCGGATGTCTCATGTTTACTGAGGGTCTGACCCCAATTGATGGTGTCTGACCCCATTTGGCCCCAAGTGTCTGACCCCAGGTGCGATTCCGGTTGCGGTGGTAGAATTAGGTGCGGCCTAAACCCTTTCTAGAGAAATCTTATGCGGGACCGACGTGATTTCGTTCGAGCTGCTGTAACTGCTCTTATCGGCGCCACTATCCTTCCGCGAGAGGGGTGGGCGCTGGAGACGCTCGAGCAGCAACCCAAGAATCCGCGGCGCCGCATAACGGTCTACAAGGACCCTGAATGTGGCTGCTGCAAAAAGTGGGTAGAGCTGGCCAACGGGACGGGATGGATCGTCGACGTGAAGGATGTCGATGACATCAACAAGATCAAAACACAGCTACGCGTTCCGAAAGGGCTGTGGTCCTGTCACACTGCCGTCGTCGGCCGCAATGTCTTCGAAGGTCATGTGCCGATCGATCTCATGAAGAGCTTCATGGATCGCCCGCGCGGCGTCGCGGGCCTCGCCGTGCCGGGAATGCCGGTTGGATCGCCGGGAATGGAAGTTCCTGGCCGAGCGGCTGACCGCTACGATGTGCTAGGGTATTTCGCGGACGGACGGACGTTCGTATACGCATCACGTTAGGCAGCCATCAGTTGATTCGGAAGTAATGCGGGGCTTCGCGGAGCTATCAGGAGAGAGCTAGTAGCTCTGAGCTTTCTGCGTCAGCTATCAGAAGCCGCTGGGCAGCTTGAGTCTGCGCGGGATCCAAAGAGTTTCCCCTGAGCGCTTCCTGACACGAGGTGTAGTAAGGCGTTGCGGGGCTCAGGCGCTACGTCAAACGGACCAGCGCGATCGCAAAAGCGATCAATGGAACGGCGGCAAGGAGTGCCGACAGGAGCGGCCTGTTCCAGCGCTGTGGCAACCGCTGATAGCGCGCCACGATTGCCATCGCCACCAGAACGACGCTGAGTCCCACCGTCCACCCGACGAGGCGTGGGCTGCGCCCTTCGAAAAACGCTGCCGTGGGCGACCAGGCTCCGGCGATGAATGTGAGCGAATTGAGAAGAATGGCGATCGAGTGAATGCGCTGGCCTAACGGGGCTTGCGGCCACACGCGCGAGACGCCGAGGGCGATGAGAACAAACGAAACCGTGTAGAGAACCGCGTTGAAGCTGAGCAACTATTTAAGTATCTGTTTGGCGATCGTCTGCAGCTGCATGTTCGACGTCCCTTCATAGATCGTCCCGATCTTCGCGTCTCGATAAAACTTCTCCACCGGGAAATCTTTCGTGTAGCCATAGCCGCCGAACAGCTCCACGCATAACGAGGTGACGCGCTCACACACTTGCGAGGAATACAGCTTGGCCATCGCTCCTTCTTTGGCGATGTCATGGCCCGCGTCTTTCAGCCGCGCGGCGTTGTACACCATGAGCCGTGCCGCCTCCAGCTCCGTCGCCGCCTGGGCCAATTGGAACTGCACCGCCTGGAAATCTGCGAGGGGTTTGCCGAACTGGCGACGCTCCTTCACGTACGCCAGAGTGGCGCCTAACGCGCCGGCCGCGACGCCGATCATCTGTGCGCCGATGCCGATGCGCCCTTCGTTGAGCGTTTCGATCGCGACCTTGTAACCCTGACCGACGACGCCGAGGACGTTTGCTTCTGGGACTTCGCAGGAATCGAGAATCAGCTCGGTGGTGCTCGAGGCGCGGATGCCCAGTTTGTCCTCTTTCTTGCCGACGGAGAAGCCGGTGAACCCGCGCTCGACGATGAACGCCGTGATGCCCTTGTACCCAGCGGACGGATCGACGGTCGCGAAGACGACATAGACCTCGGCTTCGGCGCCATTGGTGATCCACATTTTGCGGCCGTTGAGCACGAAGCCGCCGTCACGTCGGGAAGCGCGGGTCGCGAGCCCGAACGCGTCGGATCCGGATCCCGGCTCCGATAGCGCGTACGCACCGACCGTGCCGCTCGTTAGGCGCGCGAGGTACTTCGCCTTCTGCTCCGCGTTGCCGTAGCGTGTGATCGGATAGTTCACCAGCGTGTTCTGCACGTCCACCACGACGGCGGTGGAGGCGTCCACCTTGGCCAGCTCTTCCACCGCCAGGGTGACCATCATGAGCGACCCGGCGGCGCCACCGTATTCCTCCGGGACCTCGATCCCCATGAGGCCCAGCTCGAAGGCTTTGTCGATCAGGGCGTGGTCCATCTTGGCGTTGCGTTCCATGTCGCCGACGCGCGGTCGCACTTCGTCGTTGGCGAACGCGGCAACGGCGTCGCGGAAGAGCGCCTCATCCTGCGACAGGCACGTCAGAGGCTGACTCGTTGTTTCGGGCTCAGCAGTCATAGGTCGCCGTAAGATGGTTCGACTTGCTTTCGTCGGTAAGGACCGACTTTCCTGATCATGACGTCGGTGCACCGTTAGGCGCACCGGTGCGACTGCTCATATGCCTCTGGACTTCACGCCCGCCGGCCGTGTTGTCCGAGCGACGCACCAACCTGTCCAGGCAGGCGCCGAAAATACGAGTCATGAGACTCGGCCACACGGCTAAGTCGTTGTGGCAGCGGCCTGAAGCACTGGTGCACAATACTTGCGTTCGCTCCGAAAACGTGCCGCTCTCCCACGTGATCGACCAGAATCTCCGGGTGGTTCTATGTCGTGCTTGGGGCGTCGTGCGAGATGAGGAGTTGAACGAACTCTTTGTCTCACTTCGCGACGACCCGAAATTCGATCCCCATTTCGGCCAACTACTCGATTTGCGAAGCGCGGTCTTATTCGACGTAACCACAGTGGGCGTCATGTCGGCCGCGCGAAATGATCCCTTCGCCAGAACGTCTCGGCGGGCCATCGTCGTTGACAGCGAGGCCGCATTCGGAATAGGGCGGGTGTATTTGTTAAGCGTGGACGCGACATCGGCCCAGGCGTGCATCGTGAGGGACGCGTCAGAGGCGCTGGACTGGTTAGGCATCGCCCCCGAAACCGTCCAACCGGGTGTGCTCGGGCATCGCGCCTGATGGCGAAGCGCCGCGGGCCGAGACACCTAACGAGGGTCCGTTTCGCGGCGTCCCCATCGAGAATTCACGGCACGTCAGCTGGAGCAACCGACGGTGCCCGCCGTAGCCCACGCACGGCCCCAACGATACACTTGCCAATATGATTACCGAGACCGCACTCATCCGAGCTGAGCCGCATCGTGAAATCGGCTCGATCCTTACGCGCGACGC
>JBFMFA010000058.1:0-10337 GCA_040753195.1 Gemmatimonadota bacterium
GACACACTTTTCGCGCAACATGCGAACAAACCCCATCTGAGCGTCGCTCAGGCGCAACGAGCCAAGCGAACGCGCCGCATCGTCCGCCTCGCGCAGTTCCGAGGCCAGATGGTGCGCGCTGCGTACCGCCGCGGAGGCGGGGTTGTTCAGCTCGTGCGCCAAGCCGGCCGCGACGCGACCTAACGAGATCATTTTCTCATCCTGCAGCTGCGCCTCGTTGAATCGTCGCGCCCGGTCCAGCATCACGTGTACACCGACCGCCGTGACTGTCGGGCACTCGCGGATCAGTTCGGGGAAGAGCCTCTCATGAATCGCGAGCGCCTCGCACGTTTCGTCGACGACGGTATTCCCGGGGGACGCTTGCATGCGCGAATAGGGGATCAATCCCGACAGATCTCCGGCGCGCCACTCCAGCACGCGGCGCCAGCCGTGCCGTTCCTCCACGTGAATCCCGAAGCTCCCGGTGAGTACGAACATCAACTCGGGAATCCGCTCACCCTTGCGGCTTGCGATTTCTCCAGGCTCATAGCGACGGAACTCGCCGTGATCGGCGAGCCACTCCAGTTCCTTGCGCGGCACAGCCTCGGCGCTTAGGGCACGGTGCGCGGATAGGCGTGCGATGATCTCATCCCGCGAGAGCGTTAGCGTATTCATCAGACGCTCTTCAGGTACTGGTGCACCATGCTCACGGTCGCGGAACCTTCACCCACCGCGGCGGCGACGCGCTTTCCGGATCCGTGGCGTGCGTCGCCCGCCGCAAAGACCCCCGGCACACTCGTCTCCAGGAGAAAGGGATCGCGCTCGAGCACCCATCCTTTGGGACGCTTCCCATCCACCATGAGATCGCGCCCTGTGAGGATGAATCCCTGGGCATCAGATTCGACGACGCCGCTCAAAAATTTGGTGCGCGGTGCAGTACCAATGAAAATGAAGAGCGCGGCCGCCGGTACCTCGCGCCGATCAGAGGTCCCGGTTCTGCCTAACGTGAGCGATTGAAGTTTCCCCTCGCCGTGGACGCCGGCGACAAAGGTGTGCGACAGGACCTCGATGTTGTTCGTCTCCTTGATGCGGTCGATCAGATACTTCGACATCGTCGCGTCGAGCGACTCCCCACGCACGAGCAGCGTAACCTTATGCGCATAACGCGAGAAAAACAGCGCACCTTGCCCGGCCGAGTTCCCCGCTCCCACGACATACACGTCCTGATGGCGATAACGCGACGCTTCGGTGAGGGCGGCACCGTAGTAGACGCCGAGGCCGAGGAAGTCATCGATGCCGGGGACATCGAGACGACGCACTTCCATGCCGGAGGCGACGACGACGGCAAAGGACCGCAGTTCGGTCCCATCAGCCAGCCGAACGATGCGATACGGATCGGCACGGCGCAGCTCGGCCACTTCCTGCGTCGTTAGGATTTCCGCGCCAAAACGCTTCGCCTGGATGGTGGCGCGGTTCGCGAGATCAATCCCCGAAAGACCGCTCGGGAAGCCGAGGTAGTTTTCGATCCTGGAACTCGTCCCAGCCTGACCCCCTGTCGCCGTGCACTCTACGAGTACCGTACGCAACCCTTCGGATGCCGCATACACAGCCGCCGCGAGGCCCGCCGGCCCGCCACCGATAATGGTTAGGTCGTAGAAGTCCTGCTTGGCGCGCGTCTGCATACCGAGTCGGTCGGCAAGCGCGCGCGTGGTGGGCTGGACCATGAACGAGCCGTCGGGGAAGAACACGACAGGAAGACGCGACATCCCTTCGGGGAGCGTGGCAATCAGCTCGCGCGCGGTTGGATCGGTGTCGAGGTCGAGGTAGAGGTACGGAAATTGATTCGAGGCGAGAAAGTCGCGCAGGTGAAAACTCGCCGCCGAGTGTGCCGTTCCGGCCAGGCGCACCCCTTCAAACGATGGACGTGCGTGCGCCGCCCACGAGCCTAACAAGTCGTCCAGCACCGGGTAGAGCCTCTCCTGCGGGGGCTCCCACGGCTTCATGAGATAATGGTCGAGGCCGACTTTATTGATCGCCTCGATCGCGGCGTCCGTATCGGCATATGCCGTCAGCAGCACGCGCCGCGCGTCGGGGTACAGCTTCATCGCCTCCAACAGAAACTGCGTCCCCGTCATGCCGGGCATGCGCTGGTCGACCAAGAACAGCGCGATCAACGACCCCCGCTGTTTGAGCTGTTGGGTCGCATCGAGCGCCTGTGCGCCTGACGACGCTTTGATGACGCGGTAATGCGGGCGATAGTGCAGCCGCAGGTCACGCTCGACTGCGTTCAGGACTTCGGACTCATCGTCAACGGTCAAAATCACCGGGACGCTCATGCGTGGTCGGATCCTCTTGAGTGGGCTAGCCGAGCGCCGACATCTTGGAGCCTCGTACGGCGGCTCGCTAGCAACTATCGTTCAGGAGTTATGGTCGTTCGACTAGCCTTTGGCGCCGCCGCTTTCCTGATGATGCATCCAGGATCGTCAAGCGCTCAGCACACCGGCAGCGACCTCCGGTCTGTCAGTTCCGGAGTTTACACCACCGCGCAGGCGAACCGGGGGCGCGACGTGTACGCCCTCAAATGCCGCTCCTGCCACACGCCGGAAACGCACACCGGGGTGATATTCGACACATGGTGGGGCGGAAAGCTTGTGGCGGACCTCTTCGAATACGTTCAGGAAAGGATGCCGAAGAACGAGCCGGGGAGCCTGCTCCCCGAAGAGGTCGCCGACGTGATCGCCTACATCTTCCGGATGAACAGACTGGCAACCGGGAATGAGGAGTTAACAACGGATGTTGCGGAGCTGCGCAAGATCCGCATCGAGAAAGCGAAATAAGGGTTGCCGACCGTAGGCCATGCGCGAGATTTGCGACTGAAACGGCGGGTCAACGGTCAGGGGTTACGGGTCACGGTTGCACGCCTCCGACTGGTTACACGCACTCACGACAGCGAGGATCCCACGTCATGCGCCGGCGCTTTTTCTCCGCTCGCTCGTTAGGTACTACTCTCGTCGCAGCCGCAACGATCGTCGCGTTCTTCACGCTGCGCATCGATTCGTCCAGCGCAGTGCAGGGGACGCAACTCGCCAGAGGCAACGCGCCCGGTGAGTGGCGTGCGTGGGGTGCAGATGCCTGGAGCACTCGATACTCGCCGCTCGACCAGATCAACGCGTCGAACTTCAATTCGCTGGAAGTCGCTTGGCAGTGGAATGCGGGAGCCTTCGGCGCCGATGAGTACTATCGTACCACGCCGCTATACGCGAACGGCAAGCTCTACACCGTCGCCACCACGCGGCGCGTCGTCGTCGCCATCGATCCCGTGAACGGCGAGTCACTCTGGATGTGGCGCCTGAACGAGGGCATTCGCTGGCAGAAAGCGCCGCGGCAGTTCGCCGGACGCGGCCTAACGTATTGGACTGACGGACGTGAAGAGCGCATCATCGTCGTCACGCCAGGCTACCACATGGCGTCGCTCGACGCGAAAACCGGCATACCCGATCCCAAATTCGGCAAGAACGGCGTTGTCGACCTCATGGACGGTCTCGGGCTTCCGCTCGTTCCGCTCGCAGTGGACGACACGGGCTCGCTCATTATCAGCGACGCGGCCCCGTACCGTCAGGCGCGGCCGGGTGAGACATGGGATCCGGTAAAAAAGATCGGAGCCGACGGCACGATCGGCATCGATCCCAAGTTGGGCCAGATTGCGAATAGCTCACCCGCCGTCATGGTCGGCGACGTCATCGTCGTCGGCAACTCGTCGATTCACGGGTACTATCCGATCCGTGTGAGAAACATCCCGGGGTACATCCGCGGCTTCGATGTGCGCACAGGGAAACAACTCTGGCTCTTCAACCTCGTGCCGCAACCGGGTGAATTCGGCGCCGAGACATGGAAAAACGGGTCGAAAGTCGGCACGGAGGGCGTGGGGAAGAACGACGCATGGGCGACGTATTCGGCCGACCCCGAGCTCGGTCTCGTGTACATCCCAGTGGGCATGCCGCTGATGGACGAATACGGTGGTCATCGCCCGGGCGCCAACCTGTACGGGAACAGTCTCGTCGCGATCGACGCGAAGACCGGGAAGCGCAAATGGCACTTCCAGATGGTGCATCACGATATCTGGGACTACGACACGCCGATGGCGCCGAACCTCATCGACATCACCGTGAACGGTCAGCGGCGTCGTGCGATCGCGCAGACAACAAAACAAGGATGGATCTACACATTCGACCGCCTAACGGGTGAGCCGATTTGGCCCATCGAAGAGAAGCCCGTTCTGCAGAGCACGGTGCCCGGCGAACAATCGTGGCCCACGCAGCCGATTCCAACGAAGCCGGCACCGTACTCGCAACAGGGTTTGGTGGAGTCGGACATCATCGACTACACGCCGGCGATTCGCGACTCCGCGATGAAGTTGGCCAAGGCGTGTCGCATGGGCCCGTACTACATCCCACCCGCCGCCGCCGACGGTTCTGGCGGTGAACCTCGTTGCGCGTGGTATGCACCCGGTGCGAGCGGGGGCGTGAACATCGACGGCGGCGCCGCGGTCGATATTGAAACAGGTATGATGTATGTCGGGTCGCAGACTGGCATGAGTGCGATCCGCTTGCAGAAGGATCCGTGCTCGGAGTTTCGGTACAGCTCACCGCGCGACAACTGCGGCTTGTTAGGCGCCTTGCCGCCGCCACCAGGATATACACCGCCGTCGAGCGGCGAGCGCGGCGGCGGGTTCGAGGGTCGCGGCGCGGGATCGCAGATCGGCAACGTCTCGATCGTGAAGCCGAAGCAGTTCGGCGGCATCACCGCGTACAACATGAATACCGGCGATAAGAGCTGGTGGGCGCCTAACGGCACGATGATGAAGCTCACGCCGAGTTCACCGCTCTTCCAAGGCGTGACGCTGCCGGAAGTCGGCGGGCGTGGGCAGGCGCAGATCATCGTGACGAAGACGCTGATGATTCACGGCACGGGTCGCAACGGACAGGAGAATCCACCGCAGCTCTTTGCGCTCGACAAAGCGACAGGAAAGCAGGTTGGTTCGGTGAAGATTCCGTCGCGTACGACCGCGATGCCGATGACGTTCTTGCACCAGGGGAAGCAATACATCGTTTTCGCTACGGGTGCTGGGGCCAATACGTCGCTGATCGCGTTGCGCTTACCGAACGCATCGCCGGGAACCGGGGGATCGCGTTAGGTACGTTCGACGACGTAAGGCGTAAGGCGTAAGGCGTAAGGCGTAAGGCGTAAGGCGTAACGATTAGGGGACGCGCTTGGAATTCGTTCGGTCCAGAGCTGCGCGTAAACCGCGCGCGAGCCGGACCGCGTCTTCGTTCGCCCAAAAGTGCATGAAGAACAAACGCGGTTCTTCGGTCAGCATGTGACTGTGCAGCGACGTGACTTCAATCCCGTGTTCGCGCAGCGCGCGGATCACGGGGTTCACCTCGCTCGCGATGAGCACGAAGTCACCTGTGATCGCGGCCTTACCGCCGCTCGTCGGTTGAAAGTTGATGACCGTTCCCAGACCCATAGAGGACGGCACCTCGAAGTCGCCGTCGCGAATCGTCTCAGCACGCGGCACGTTCACCTGATACACACCGCCATTCACTCGCCCGGTGTGGCCCAACGCGCGGGCGACCTGCGCGGTATCGATGTCGACTGGAGGGGCCGCGGCGGACGTCATCGCTGGCACTGGGATTCGCGTGAGCGCCACAGCGGCGCGAATGGTCTCGGCGATTTTTATCGGATCGCCGCGCGCGGGAATGTGCGCGTACAGCACGCGCGGTGACTCATAGTTGATGTGGTGATGAATGGCGGTCTGCTCAACACCGCCTTGTTGCAGTCTCGAGATCACGGCTGCGAGCTCGTCTTCGGTCAGCACCAAATCTCCCATTGCGCGCACGCCGCCGGGCACGGCTTTCATAGCGATCCATCCGCCGAGTGCGAGCGGTGGTCGGATCACGACTCCACGCGCCGTGACGCGCAGGTCCGTGCGCGGAAAGTTGAAACGATAGACGTCGCCGGGTTGTGCGATGCCGCTACGTCCGATGGCGGATTCGACGGCTTTCCAGTCAATGCCTGGTTGTGTTACGGCTGCCAGTGCCACTTCGCCCGCTCGGGCGCGCACCTGATCAGCTGGCTCACACGCGACCGCGGATTTGACTGCAACCAGTGCGAAAAGACATTTCAGCACGATCTGCATTTGGATACTCCGCCGATGGTGGCACCGACCGTCGCGGTGAAGCTTCATGTCCATTGTGGGATACCCACGATGCGTAATCAATGGTAGGTTGAACCCGTGCGGCGAACTCGTCTCTCTCGTGTGGCAGCAGCAGCCTGTGCCTTGGTCATGGCACTGGCGGCGCCCGCCGCGGCGTGGGCGCACGGCGAGGCGCACGAGCACGCTGTTGCCCCCGAGTCGCATCGCTCCACCGCTGGTGAGCATCACCACGTGAGTGCAATCAGCGGGTACATCGAGCGGGGGGATCAGGACGCCGATCATGCTCACCCGGCGTTAGGAGCGGCAGTAACGGTAAAGAGCGCGACGCCTAACGTGCTGCCGCCTGCGCGGCCGTCGCTACCGCTAGTGACTTGCAGCCGCGTCGCCCCACCTGAGCCGGCCCTCGCACTGGAGCTCGGTGCCCATCTCGCGCACCCACCGCCGCCGCGACTGCGCGGTCCGCCTACTCGCGTCCTGCTAGGCTAATCCGGCGCACACAGGGTGCGTCGGCAACGGCGCGCGCCTGCACCACTGCGCGTGGAGTACTGGGGACGACAGTCGCTCCGGCACTCGCTAGGTCAAGGACGGCACATGCGTTTTCACCTTCGTGCGTGTACACGCGCGGTTTGCTCGTTAGGCATATTGCTCGCGCACAGCAGCTGGGCACTAGCGCAGGCGCGCGGGCAACAGCTATCCCTCGCGGACGCGCTCGACATCGCCCGTCGGACCAGTCCCGTTGTGCGCGCGGCGCGCGAGGCGGTCGTCGCCGCAGAAGGACGCGAGCGCCAGGCGCGCGCGTTCCCGAATCCCACCTTTGCGTACGGCCGCGAGCAGACCTCGGCCCCCGGAGTCCGCAACTCTCAGAACGTTGCCGCGCTGGAGCAACGACTGGAGTTGGGCGGGATTCGGTCGGCGCGGCAGGACGTGGCCCACCTACGGAGCGAAGCGGCAGCAGCACGCTTGGTCGTTGCGCAGTCGCAGGTCGTGTTCGAAACGACTCGCGCCTACGCCGCCGCGCTGGCGGCCGATCGACGCGCCGGCCTGGCCACGCAAGTGGCTGAGGCGTTCTCTCGCGCGTTAGGCATCAGTGAGCAACGCCTCGCCTCCGGAGACGTGTCGGGGTACGCCCACCGGCGCGTGCGACTGGAGGCGGCTCGGTACGCGGTGCTCAAGGCGGAGGCGGTGCTGGCGCGACGCGCGGCGCGTGTGGCCTTGGGCGCGCTGCTGAGTGGCTCGGCGGATTCCCTCGCGTTTCTCGAAATCTCGCTCAGCGACACGCTACCGCCCACGGCGCAATCGGTGCGAACGGCTGTTCGCGGCGACGCGAGTGTGATTCCGGATACGCTCCTGCGGGTCGCCGTGCAGGCACGCGCGGACCTGCGCGCGGCCCGGCTCGAAGCCGATGTCGCGCGCGCGGAGGCACGACTGGCTACAAGCGAGCGAGTGCCGCTGCCGGTGATCTCGTTAGGCTTCAAGGACGAAGCCCTTGCGAGCTCGGATGCGCGGGCCACCGGTTTTGTCGCGGGCATTTCACTGGCGCTTCCACTTTGGGACCGCCGGGACGGTGCGGTTGCGGCTGCGCAGGCAGATATCCGGCGGCGCGACGCCGACGTGGATGCGCTGCGGCGTCGCGTGCTGCGTGACGCGGCCGACGCATATGACGCGTATGCCGCATTGGCTGCACAGCTGGAGGCGCTGACGCCGCTGCTCGGCCTGGAAACCGACAACGCGCTCCGGGCCGTTCAGGTCGCCTACACCGAGGGCGAGGCGACTCTGGTGGAGTACCTCGACGCAGTGCGCACGTACCACGATGCCGAAACAGGTCTCGCCACGTTGCGCGCCGAGGTGCTGGTTCGGCGCGCCGCGCTGGAACGCGCGTTAGGCAGTGATCTTACATCTGTGCCAGTTCCTCCGGCCGGCGCGGCGGCGCCAGCGAGCAATCGATGACGAACTATCGACGTGCGTTTGGGCGGGCCATCGCAGCGGTCGCGCTTCCGACGCTTCTGGCGTGCAGCCGGTCGGGTGACGCGGCGACCGCCGAAGCGGGACCCGCGGGCGGCTCGATCACGATATGGACCGACTCCACCGAACTATTCATGGAGCACCCCGCCCTCATCATCGGACAGCCCGAAAAGTTCGCGGTGCATCTCACCGACTTGACGGACTTCGCACCGCTACGCTCTGGTCCGATCACGCTACGCTTCGAACCGCGCGGAGATGGTGCACCCATCATCGTTAGGCAGGAGACACCGCGCGCGCCGGGGATCTACGGCCCAGCGCCGGAGTTCAAGCAGCCCGGCGTCTACGATCTCACGATCATCGTCGAGAGCCCGCAGGCGCGCGATAGCATTGCCGTGCGGGGCCTGACTGTGTACGCCACCGCCGCGGAAGCTCCGCGCGAGGAGGACGGAGGGGACGGTGCCATCTCCTTCCTCAAAGAACAGCAGTGGAAAACACCGGGATTCACGACGGCGTTTGCAGCAACCGGCGCCGTGACCGCGACGTTCGACGCGTCGGGGAGCATCGAGCCCGCCGCTGGTCGCCACGCCGAGGTCGGTGCGCCGATCACAGGCTTGGTGGATGCCGGCGCTATTGCGACGTCGCCAGCACCTGGACAACGCGTACAACGCGGACAGGTGCTCGCGTACCTCATCCCTTCGTTAGGCGAGGGGGGGAGCGCCGCTCTGGCCGAGGCCCGCGCGCGTTTGCGTGAGGCAGAGGACGAACATGCGCGCGCCAAGCGGCTTGTGGAAGCGGAGGCTGCGCCAGCGCGGCGCTTGCACGAGGCGGAGATCCGTCTGCAGGCAGCGCGCGAAGCGCTCGGCGGACTTTCGGGAGGGGCGCTTTCCGTGGACGGTCGTCTTGCGATCCGTTCGCCGATCGCCGGCGTCGTCGCGCGGCGCAGCATTGCGCCGGGGAGTCGCGTCGATGCCGGGACTTCGCTGTTCACGATAGTAGACCCGTCCGTGGTGTGGCTCAGCGTCAACGTGCCGGCGGCGCAGGCCGCGTTGGTTGGACGCTCCTCAGGCGCCGCATTCGAGCAGGAAGGAAGCGATCGCCGCTTCGAGGCGCGGCGCGTCGTGTCGATCGGAAGTGTGATCGACTCGCTATCGCGCACGATCGCCGTGATCTACGAGGTGCCTAACGCAAATGGAGCGATCAAGGTCGGTGCCACGGCGCGCGCCCATCTACGCACCGGTGAGCGCCTGTCGGGCGTGGTCCTCCCGGCCGCCGCGGTGCTGGAAGAAGACGGGCGGCCGATCGCCTACGTGCAGACGGAAGGTGAGTCCTTCGAGAAGCGTGAATTGCTGATTGCGGGCCAGGAAGGCGGCCGTGTGCTCGTCTCGTCAGGCGTCAAAGCGGGCGAACGCGTCGTGACCGGCGCCGCGTATCAAGTGCGTCTGGCGTCGCTCTCCACTGCGGCGCCCACGCACGGGCACGAGCACTAGAGGCGCGCATGCTGAACAAGCTCATCGCCTGGTCACTGCGCAACCGCGTCTTCGTGCTCGCGGTTGCGGCTCTCATGCTTGGCGCCGGTGCGTGGACTGCCGCGCGCATGCCGGTGGATGTCTTTCCAGACCTAACGGCGCCCACGGTTACGGTGCTGACCGAGGCGCACGGCATGGCGCCGGAAGAAGTCGAGGCGCTCGTCGCTTTCCCGATCGAGACAGCAGTGAACGGAGCCACTGGCGTTAGGCGCGTCCGTTCGTCCAACGCGCAGGGCATCTCGGTCGTGTGGGTGGAGTTCGACTGGGGGACCGACATCTTTCGCGCGCGCCAGATCGTCTCCGAAAAACTGCAGTCGGTCGCGGCGGCGCTCCCTGAAGGCGTAGCGCCGCCACTGCTCGCGCCGATCTCCAGCGTGATGGGCGAGATCATGATGATCGGACTCAGCGGCCCACAGGCACCCGAAGAATTGCGCACGGTGGCCGATTGGACGATCAGGCGACGGCTCCTCGCGGTACCAGGCGTTGCGCAAGTGATTCCGATCGGCGGTGCCGTCAAACAGTACCAGGTCCTTGCTGACCCGGCGCGCATGCTCGCCACGGGCGTGACGCTCGAAGAAGTCGTTAGGGCAGCGCGCGGCGCCCACGCGAATGCGTCCGGCGGCGTGTCCATGGACAAGGGGCAGGTATACGTG
>JBFMFA010000059.1:0-10321 GCA_040753195.1 Gemmatimonadota bacterium
CGGACGTGGGGTCCTCAAAATCGCCCAAGCGATCCTGTCTGTCTGACATGCGCGCGCTCATCGCGGCGAACCACTTCGTCTTGTCGAAGCGCAAACCAATCTCGCCGTGCATCGGAGGTACAAGCGGCGGGAAGTCGCTGGCCGCCACGATTGTCGTGTCTCCGTTCGCGAAGATCGCGATGGAATCGCGCGCGGATGTGAACTCCGCCTGCACGTGTGAGATGGTTCCGTGCAGGACGAGGTGTGGCAGCACACTCCACTCGACTTTCCCCTCGAAGCCGCGGAACTCGGCGTCCTCATTGGAGAACTGCAGAAGGGTGCTTCCCGCCTGGGGCCCTGCCTGAACGCGCCCGCGGCTGGACGGGAAGATGTAGTTCGTTAGGCGGTTGCCGAACACCGCGAACTCTGCGCTGACATTGCTGCGCGCAAACCGGCCAAAGATGTCCAAGCCAAGGCCGTGCTCATCCGCCAGTTCGGGATCGCCGACTTCGAAGGTGCTGGCCGCCAGGTGCGGGCCGTTCGTATACAGCTCATTGAAATCAGGAGTACGGTAAGCCCGACTCAACGAGGCGCCGAAGCGCAGATCACGTAGCGGTTCATAGAGGACGCCTAACGAACCGGAGAGCGACGCGAAGGTTCTGGGGCGCGTCGGAATCAGCTCGCCACCGATGTCGATGAACGTCTGTTCTCTGGGCGTGAACTTCGCGATATCGAAGCGCGCGCCCGTCTGCACACGTACGCTGCCGCGACCAAGCTCCTCGACGACGAACCCGGCGACGGTGTAGTCGTCGGTCGATGGCGTCTGCAGTTCACCGGCCGTGCTGATCTCGCGCAGCTGCACGCGACCGCCGAAGGCGCCCTGCGCAAAAACCCCGACGGCGTCGTGGCGCAGCAGCACATCGGCAGCGAATTGGGTCTGATCGAACTGCGTTCCGACTTCACCGCTTTCCTCGAGTTCCTTGTGGCCGTAATCCGTCAGCGCGGCCGATAACCTGGCCGTGGAGAAGGGGCCCTTGTCCAGGTGTAACTCGGCTTCCGAACGGACAACGTGGCGGCGCATGTCGATCGTCACGCCTTCTTCTTCACCTGGTACGCCGTATTCATTGGCGAAGAATCGATAGGCGAGGCCGGCGTGCCCCCAATCGGCCGATCTCGCCGCGCCGACCGCCGCGCTCGTGGTGCTGGACTGCGTATTCGCGAGCCTGCCTAACGGTGTGCGGATGTCACGCGCGTCGCGGTAACTGCCTTCACCGCGCAGCGAGAACGGACCCGCCGGCAAGGTGAGATCGCCGCTCAGACCCGCGGCAGACCCGTTGCTCGCGCCCTGCGCCGTGAGCGTCGCATGCATGTGCTCCGGTCGGGAGGCGGGGACCTCTTCGCGCACCACGTTCACGACGCCACCTAACGCGGAGCTGCCGTACAAGAGCGACATAGGGCCGCGCACGACGTCGATCTGCCTCGCCGTGGATACGTCGATCGCGACGGCGTGATCGCCAGACAGGGCGGACATGTCGCCCGGACGTTGACCATCCTCGAGCATGAGGATGCGGTCGCCGCCGAGGCCGCGGATGATGGGACGCGCCGTCGCCGGTCCCGTGCTCGTTAGGCTCACGCCCGGCTGAGCTGCCACGGTCGCTGCCACCGTCCCGGCGAGGTTACGATCCAGTTCGGCGCCCGCCAACGTCGCCGTGGGACTGAGGACCTGCTCGCCGCCGCGCTCCGATAACGTCCCCGTGACCACCGTCGGCGTCAGCGTGATTGCCGCCGGCGCCATTACGATGTTCAGCCGGACGGTGTCCCCACCCTGCAACGTGACGCGCCGCGAAGCAAGGCGGTACCCGAGTCGCTGCACCTGTATTGTGTACGTGCTCGGCCGCAGGTCACTGTGATCGAACGTCCCGTCTTCATGCGTGATATCCTCGCGATGTAACTCGACCAGACGCACGCGGGCCCCGACGATCGGTAACGACGTCACGGAATCGAGCACCGTCCCCTCGATGCGGCCGAGTCTCGTGGCTTGCCCGGTGGCCGACGCGGCCGGGATGGCCTGAAGAAGCAGCAGGAACGTCAACACAACGCCCCCGCGAATGAACCGAGTCTGCATTTGAGCACCCAATTGTGAATTGCCTAACGCACCAGGACGATGTGTCCCGGTCTCAGTGGAATCGAGCGGCGTTAGGCGACGGGGGGCGCCCGCGACAGCGGTGCACCTGCCAGCGTCGCCGTGCGAGCCGAGGCATCGGCAGGTGTCGGTGGAACGGTGTGAGCCGCGGTGAGGCCGCCCATGGCTCGCTGCGGTAGCCACACACCGGTGGTTCCGGCGCGGCACAACAGACACGTCGCTTCGTCGTGCGCCGCGCAATCATCACCCGAAGCCGTTTCAACGTGTGCGCCCGTTGCATTCGCTCGCGCCGCCACGGATCCATCGAGCACACTCGCAGCCGCGAAGGCGCCGCCATGCAGCAGCAGCACCAGAAACGCCAGAAGACGCGCGGTGAAAGAGCGACTCATCGGAAGCGAAAAATGCTCACAGCGGACGGCGAGGCCAAGTCGTCGGCCTTACCCGACGACGGACCTAACGACGAACCACAGATTGGACGGCTTTTCTGCTAAACGACGCATGTACCATTGAAACCAGGCGGAGCCGTACGAAATCAACACGCGAACCGTGTACCCACCCTGCGCCAGACGCAGCTGATCCGCCGTGCGGATGCCATACAGCATGTGTACTTCATACGCATTGTTCGCGATACCGTTGGCGCCCGCAAAGGCCGCTACCCGGTCCAGCAGCCGCACGTCGTGCGTCCCGAGAATCATGCGCCCCGAAGTCGGCGAATGGGTCGACTCGAGCATCGTACACGCGAGCGAGAAATACGCTTCATCGATGGCGGAACGCGACTGGAGGGTGACATCCGGAGGCTCGCGATATGCACCTTTGACCAGACGTACCGTCGCGCCGATCTTGAGCAGGGCGTCCAGATCGGCCGGCGAGCGGCGCATGTATGCTTGCAGCGCGAGGCCCGTCTTTGGGTATTTGCTGCGCATGGCGCGATACAGCTCGAGGGTCACATCGGTATACGGCGACCCCTCCATGTCGATCCACAAATAGTTGCCTAACGAATGCGCCCGCGCCGCGATCGTGTCCAGCAACTGCATGCACAGGTCCTTCGAAACATCGAGACCCAGCTGGGTCAATTTGACCGACGGTTCCGAGTCGAGACCACGCGCGCGAACCTCGTCGAATACATGCAGGTAATGCTGACAGACACCTTCGGCCTGGGAACGCTGCGTCACGTTCTCACCCAACTGCGTGATGACCGTGTTAATACCGCTTGTGCGCAGCGCCGCCGCGGCGTCCAGCGCGTCTTCAAGTCGTTCTCCCGGCATGAACTTGCGGACGGCTCGGTTGGCGAAACGCCGCCGCATCATCTGGTGTTTCAGCCACGGACTCGCCGAGGCTTTGAGTAGAGCGCCACGTAGCATGGCGCGAATGTAGAGCGACGTAACAGCCGCGTCTACAGCTTATGCCGTGGTCAGCGCTGCGCCTGCTGCCCGGTCGAGATACCACACGACGCGCGTCGCGCGCACCATCGCGGCGGGCAGGTCCCGTTCATTTGCGCTGTGGATGCGCTCAACGATGCGCGCTTTCGCCGCACCCGTCACGATGAACCACGCTTCGCTGGCTTTCGCGATGCACGGCAATGTGATCGTCAGGCGTTCGCGGACAGCATTCCCCGGCGGCGCCATGGCGGACGATACCCATCGTGTCTGCTCCTCCAGCGCGTCACTTCCCGGGAACAACGAGGCCGTATGTCCGTCTGCGCCGACGCCTAACAAAACGAGATCGAGAGGGATGTGGGCCATCTCGCGTTCGTAGCGATCAGCGGCATCGGCGAGCGGCCGCACGTCGGCGGGCATCCGGTGGATCTGTCCTGCCGACAGTGGCGCATGATCGAAGAGTGCGGCCTTCGCCATTCGGTAGTTGCTGTCCGGATGATCTGGTGGGACGGCACGTTCATCCCCGAAGAAGAATTGCAGTCGGCGCCACGGTTCGCCCGTTGGCCGCAGCCTAACGATTTCGTGATACATCGCGGCCGGAGTGTGACCGCCGGCGAGCGCCACACGCACGACGGGCTGACGCGGCAGTGTGGCGTCGACGAGTTCCCAGAAGGCGTGCGCCGCGGCGTACGCGACCGCCGCCGCGTCCCGTTCGATTGCGAAGTCTGGTTCGGTCATGGGACCATGCACTCCGCGATATCCGGGCCCCAGCTCCCCGCAGGATACGGTTTGAGCTCCGGCGGTTGGTCAAGCAACGGCTGATACATTCCCCAGGCTGTCTCGACTTCTTCGTCGTGCACGAAGAGTGTCTGGTCCCCCTCGAAGATGTTTTCGATGAGGGTCTCGTAGGCGTCGGGGAGCGGCCCGAACGTGTCGGCGTATTCGAAGTGTAGCGCGCGATTGGTGACCACAAAGTCGTCGCTCGGCGCCTTGACGGCGATCTGCAGCTCGAATCCCTCGTTAGGCTGGAGCCGTAGACGCAGCACGTTCGCCTCGAAGCCCCGGTCACCCAATGCCGCAAATAACATGACGGGCGGCCGGCGAAAATGAATCGCAATCTCCGTCTGCCGAGCGCACAAGCGCTTTCCCGTGCGTAGAACGAACGGTACGCCCTGCCAGCGCCAGTTATCCACCTCGAGTCGCAATGCAACAAACGTCTCCGTACGCGAGTCCTTGGCAACGCCCTTCTCGTCGCGGTACGCGGCGGCGTTCTTCCCGCCAACTTCTCCGGCCGCGTACTGTCCGAATACGACCTGCTTCGGCACGAGCGGGCGCGTAGACTTGAGCGCTTTCACTTTTTCGGCGCGTATCGATTCGGCGTCGAAGTTGACTGGCGCTTCCATGGCGACGAGCGCGAAGAGCTGCGTAACGTGATTCTGCACCATATCGCGTAACGCCCCTGCGTGCTCGTAGTACCCGGCGCGGTTTTCGACGCCAAGCTCCTCCGCAACGAGGATGTTGATGCGTTCGATCTCGTGCCGATTCCACAGCGGTTCGAAGATGGAATTGGCGAAACGGAAGACGAGCAGGTTCTGCACGGTTTCTTTGCCGAGATAGTGATCGATGCGATAGATCTGCTCCTCGGAGAATTCGCGGTGCAGCAACGCGTTCAATTCACGAGCGCTCGTTAGGTCCCGTCCGAAGGGCTTTTCGAACACAAGGCGCGTCCACCCCGGGCCCTTCGTGAGGCCCGCGGCGCCCAACGCCTCGACGATAGCTGGCGACGCAGACGGCGGCACGGAAAGATAGAAAATGCGATTCCCCGGGAGTCGCCGTTGTCGTTCGATTTCGAGCAGTCGATTGCCTAACGCGACATAGTCGTGCGGCTCGGCCACCGGTTCATAGAAGACGGACGTGCGTGCCCATCGCGACGCCGCGTCGGGAGCGGCGCCCGCTTGCGTCGCGGCGTCGGCGGCCTGCTGTTGGAATCCCCGATCGTCCAGCGCGCGATCGCGACTGGCCGCGAGCACCGCGCAATTCGGCGGGATGGCCTTTCCCAGCCAGAGTCTGCACATCGCCGGCAGGATTTTGCGGCGTGCCAGATCGCCCGTCGCGCCAAATATCACGAGCGTGCCGGCCTCGCGCTCGCTCACGGCCATCGTTAGGGCGCCGGCCGCGTCGCGTGTCCGCCGAACTGCTTGCGCAGCGCGGCCAGCAGTCGATCGGCATACGATTCGGCGTCGCGCGAGCGCAGCCGCGCGATGAGCGAATGCGTGATGACCGGTGCCGCGACGTCGAGATCGATCGCTTCGGCTACCGTCCAGCGCCCTTCACCGGAATCGCTCACATACGGGGCGACGCTCGTCATGCCGGGATCTTCCTGCAGAGCACGGGCCGTGAGGTCGAGCAGCCAGGAGCGCACCACACTGCCGTGTCGCCACAATTCGGCGATGGACGCCACGTCCAACTGGAGTGCGTCTTTCTTGTGGAGGATGGCGAAACCCTCGGCGTAGGCCTGCATCATTCCATATTCGATGCCGTTGTGGATCATCTTGACGAAATGGCCGGCGCCGCTGCCGCCAACCCGTCCCCACCCGGCATCCTGCGCCGGAGCCAGCGTCTGAAAGATAGGCGTTAGGCGACGTATCGCCGCCGCCTCGCCTCCGATCATCAGGCAGTAGCCTTCGTCGAGCCCCCAGATCCCGCCGCTGGTGCCGACGTCGAGAAAGCCGATACCACGGACTGCGAGCGTTTCCGCGCGGCGGATGCTGTCGGTGTACCGGCTATTGCCGCCGTCGATGATCACGTCATCGCGCGCGAGGCGGGCAGCAAGCTGGTCGATCGTTTCTTCGGTAGGGCCGCCGGCCGGCACCATCACCCAGATGCATCGGGGTGCTTGCAGTTCGCGTGCGAGATCGTTGAGCGACGACACACCCGCCGCCCCGTGCTCGGCGAGCGCGCGGACGGCCTGAGGATCGCGATCGAACGCGACAACTTGATGACCACCTCGGAGGAGACGCTGAGCCATGCTGCCGCCCATGCGCCCAAGGCCGATCATACCGATTTGCATCGGTTGTCTCCGCGTGACTGACTCGTTAGGCCCGACGCAAGATGACGTGGATGACGCCGCCGCCGTGGCCCATCCCCCAGCGCATCGTCGCTTCCGTGGGCGAGTAGTACTGAATCTCCAGCACGGACCGCAGTTGAATCTGCTGCAGGGCGCCCAGCTCTCCAAGACGTACGCCGTCGACGTAGACCAGCGGCGTGACGAGCGCCTCGCGGCCCACCTCCGCTCGCCGCGCGCTCAGGAAGTGCGGACGCAGGCGCCGGATGGCATCGAGCGCCGTTACGCCTTGTACGCTTTCCAGCTCCGAGCGCAGAATCATGTCGCGATCGGTCGCGGAGGTGGCTGTCGATGTCGACGGATATGCCGGGTTTTGCGACACGTCGGCGAGCTCGGCGCCCACCGCCGTTTGCATAACGAGCAAGTCCTCGCCCGGCCCGCCCCGTGCCAAACGCACGTTCACGTCGCGCCAGCGCGCCCGCACACCCAGTGCGGCACCGAGCGCCAATCCGCCAATGCCGAAGCGCACACTATGCCGGCGCACTTCTGCGGGCGCTGTGACCTTTGTGGCGCCTTCAAAGCCCACGCCGACTCCCGCCATCGCGCCGGCCACGCCGCCTAACAACGACGAGCGAATCGCGCGCCCCCATCGCGCATTGTCCGGGACGCGCCACGCAAGCACAGAGTCGTACAGGATCGTGTAGACCGCGCCAGAATTCGACCGCGTCAAAACCACCGTGTCGCCGCGGATATCCTGGAACTTGCCTTCGATCCACCCCACCCGTGTCGTTTGAACCGCGATGCGCTGCCCGCCGGCGATCTCCTGCGACAATGCGGCCTGGCTGGTAAACGCTATGACGGTTATCGCCACGGTGCAGCGCCGCCGGGCCATACGGGCACGCCGGCTGGCGGTAGCGAAGAAAGTCACGGACGGCATGCGAGTCATACGGTATGATGGAGCGCAGGAGCCGCGCCAGACGTAATATCACGTACTTCCAAATCGGGCCGTTTCATGTCCGCTCACTCCCTCCGCACGCTGGTACGACGTACCGCGGCCGTTGTTCTGCTCGTTGCGATACACGCGTGCTCACGCGCTGCTCGCAGTGAGAGTACCCCACAAAGTATTGCTCCGGTCAGCGGCCACCTCGTGATTGTCGGTGGTGGCCAGCTTGGACCCGAGATCACCGGACGCTTCATCGAGCTGGCTGGCGGCCCCAACGCGCTCATCGTCGTCATTCCGACCGCCGGCGAAGACTCGGTCTACACCGATAGTTGGGCCGGCCTCAACGGTCTGCGCTCGGCGGGGGCAAAGAATATCCTCGTTAGGCACACGCGCGACCGGCGCATCGCCGAGAGCGATTCCTTCGCGGACGTCCTGCGTCGCGCCGGTGGAATCTGGTTCCCGGGCGGCAGGCACTGGCGCCTCGTCGACTCGTACCTCGACACCAAAGCGGAGCGCGAGATGCACGCGCTCCTCGCCCGCGGCGGCGTCATCGGCGGCAGCTCGGCGGGGGCTTCCATTCAGGCGTCGTACCTCGTACGCGGCGCGCGCGAGGGAAACACGATTATGATGGCTCCAGGCTACGAGCGTGGTTTTGGCTTTCTGAAAGGCGTCGCGATCGATCAGCACGTCGGCGCTCGCAATCGGCAGCTCGATCTGCAGCCTGTGGTGAAACGCTTTCCAGCACTGCTCGGCCTGGGCCTCGACGAAGGAACGGCGATCGTCGTGCACGGGACGACTGCCGAGGTGATTGGGCGCGGTATGCTGTATGTGCATAACGGGCGGGATATGCCGCCGGCGGACACGCCGTACGTGACGCTGCGAGCGGGAGAAACGTACAACCTCGCCCAGCGGCGCCGCGCCGTCGCGGCGAACAACGGCAGCCGGTAGCCGCTTTTGCGCTTGCGTTAGGCTCGGCCATGGACTTCCCCACGAAGGTCAAGCTCGCCGTCTATCATCACTTCGCGGAGACGGGGCGCGGCCCCACGCCGGCTGAGACCGCCGAGCGTGTGGACAGCACACCTAACGAGATTCTCGCGGCCTACCGCGACTTGCGCGCCAAACGCGTGCTCCTCGTCGACCGGGATGGTGTGTCGATTCGCATGGCGCCACCCTTCTCCGGTGTGCCGACGCAGCACCGCGTACACGTCGACGGCATCGACTACTTCGCCAACTGCGCGTGGGACGCATTCGGCATCCGGGCCGCGTTGCACAAACCCGGCGTCGTCGACTCGCGTTGCGAGCAGACGATGGAGCCGCTGCACCTGCAGGTCGCCGTTGACGGTCCTGCACGGAGCAGCTGGGTCTTTCACTCCCTGGTGCGTGCCTCGAAGTGGTGGGACGATCTGATCTTCACGTGAGCGAACATGCTCTTCTTCCGGTCGGAAGAACGGGTGCGGGAATGGTGCGCTGCGCGAGGCGTCGAGCCCGGCCCCTGTGTCACCATGCCGCAGCTCTGGCAGCTGGCGACGACGTGGTACGGGACGCGCTTGAGCCCCAATGCGCGCCGCCCCGGTCCGGAGGAAATGCGTCAGATTTTCGCCGACATCGGCCTAACGGGCGCCTTTTGGGACCCCCAAGCCGACACATTCGACTAACTGCTCGTTAGGCACGGAAACGTCCGATGAACCGTGACACTCAGATCATCCACGCCGGGTATCGGCGCACACGCGACGCCGGTCCTTTCCTCCCCGGTCCGCAGTTCTCCTCGACGTATACGACGCCCGGTGATCCGACTCAGCATGCCCTGACGTATGGTCGCTTCGGCAACCCCACCTGGAGTGCCTGGGAGGAAGCGCTGGCGCTCCTCGAAGGCGGTGAGTCGATCGCCTTTGCCTCGGGGATGGCCGCGACAAGCGCTGTCTTCGGTGTGACCCTCAAACCTGGCGATACAGTCGTCCTGCCCGCCGAGTCGTACTACACGACGCGCCTGCTCGGTACGCAGTGGCTCGCCACACTCGGCATCACCGTGCGCATGGCGCCTACGCGAGACAACGCGCAAGGTGCGCTGTTGGAGGGCGCCCGCCTTTTGTGGATCGAATCGCCGAGCAACCCCCACCTCGACGTGTGCGACATTGCGCAACTTGCGCGTGCGGCCAAGGCAGCCGGGGCGCTCGTCGCCGTGGACAACACCACCGCAACCGCATACCTGCAACTGCCGCTCGCGTTAGGTGCCGACTACGTCGTCGCCGCCGACACCAAGGCGTTGACCGGCCACAGCGATCTCGTACTGGGACACGTGGCCACGACCTCGGCTGAACGCGCGGCGGCGCTGCGCACGTGGCGCACGCAGCACGGCGCTATCCCGGGCCCGATGGAGGTCTGGCTCGCGCATCGATCCCTCGCCACGCTCCCGCTTCGCCTAACGCGACAGTGCGAAGGCGCCATGCGCCTCGCCACCCATCTCGCAAAGCACCGCGCTGTCACCCGCGTGCATTACCCCGGTCTTGTCGACCATCCCGGCCATACCATTGCCGCGCAACAGATGCGCGCCTTCGGTGGCGTCGTCTCCTTCGATTTGGCGACCCGCGAACGCGCCGAGAAGTTTCTCGGCTCGCTGTCGCTGGTGCGTGAGGCGACTAGCTTTGGCGGCGTGCATAGCACGGCCGAGCGGCGCGCGCGCTGGGGCGCCGATGCAATCAGCGAAGGCTTCATCCGGTTCAGCGTCGGCTGCGAAGACCCCGACGACATCCTCGCCGACGTCGAAGGCGCGCTGCGCGGCGTGGCCGCCTGACGCGCGCCCTCGTGAGAGGGCGCAA
>JBFMFA010000060.1:0-10299 GCA_040753195.1 Gemmatimonadota bacterium
GCTTATCGTGAGACGGGTGCGTCGCGCATAGAACCCTTCGGCCCCGATGCGGATGGCCTGGCCGTCACGACCGACGAGCGCGGCGGTCAGCTGAAGCACGGTGACTGGCGTCTCCAATGACGTCAGCCACGGCAGGCGGGCCGTGTTGCCGGTCCCAAGCTCGACGATCTTGCTGCCGACGAGGCCTTGCTGCCTCGTTAGGTAGTCGCCGATCTCCAACGTCACGACGAGTGCCCGCGCGGCACCAGCCTCACGCGTTACATCGGCCATCCACGACGTCCACTCTGCCGACGGACGTCCGACGGCGAGCTGCATGCGTTGCGAGCCACGGCCTAACGCGCTGTCGCCCCGTTCTGCACAGTCGTTTCCCGGAACGCCATTCTCGGGGATACAGCCGAAGCGCACGTCGGGAGGAACCCGCGTGGCCGCATGGGCGACAGCGGACACCCTCCCACCTTCGACGAGCCTGACTGAGACGCCGAGCGAGTCGGCAAACGCGTTCATCTCGTTCAACAACGCGTCCATCGGAGTGCCGCGACCTGTCCGCGGATCGAAGATCGCCGGCTGCGTTGCGCCGCGCTGAAAGGCGACAGGGAAGTGGCCGATGCGCGTAGTGTCGCCGGCCACGGCTTCCATGCGAGTGCCGGCGTAGTACGGCGGATGTTCGAGAAACGCATCGCCGACGCCGCTTCGGAACGTGGCGCCCGTCGTCGCGCACGCGGTGAGCAATCCCAAACTTCCAAATGTCAGACCGAAGCTTTTAATGAAATGCCGCATTGAGACTCGATATTTAGGGTGCATTGTGTCGTTCAGTGACACGCGCAGACAGTGAATACACCGACAGCAGTTTTGGTTCGTCTCGTGCGGCAGAGTTCCGCGTTCGCGCGCTGACGTGAAGTCGTCGCGCCTAACGAGTCACTCGGCGTCGACGGTTACGTATCGTCTGCAATGGGCGCGCTTGCGGCTACGCGCTGCACGACCTCGATCGCGTTTCGGCAGCCAGCCTTCGTAGTATACCCCTGGCCCGCAGTCGCGATCGTCTGATTATTTGCTGCCTTAAGACGCCAGCGAAAGCGCCCGCGCCCATCCTTATACATCACGAAGCGGACCTCGGCGTTTTCGTGCAGGCTTGCCGCGGCCCGAGCCACGGTGGGAATGAGAGAACTCAACGACGCTGCTGCGACTTGAAGGACAGCGCGACGGCTAACCATGGACGGTCTCCTCGTATAATCCGCTCAGGTGGGAATGACACTAATTGATCAACGAAGATGCCGCGCATGGGTAACACGCGCCGACGCGCACGGACAATAGGCGGGACGCAAGAAGGGGGTCGCCCAGACGCGACCCCCTCATCGGATTTGGTTGGCCCGGTCGCGGCCGCGCGGGACTAGTGCCCGAGCGACCGCGTAATCGCGATTGTGAGATCCTCGCCGTTGTTGAGTTGTGCGTGCTGCGAGTTCACCCACAGGGTCTGGCCGTTGCGTGTGAAGTAGATCCCGGTGCTCTCCGCACCGCAGTCGAGTAGACGCGCAAAGACCACCACGGAGCTGGCGACGCGACCGCTGCCACGCGCCACCCAGATATCGCTCGGCGAATCGTCTTCCGTGATGTACAGGTCGCCGTTAGGCGCGAGCGCGAGGTTATCGGGATCGTCGAAACCCGTGCCAGAATCGCCTCCGGATTCCACGGCGACATTGACGCCGGGCTCCACGTAGTTACTGACGAATGCCTTGTCACCGTCCAGGGTGATCTTCAGCACGAGGCCGTTGTTCTGCGCCAGGTTGGAGCTCTCGGTGACTGCGACGTACAGAATGCCGCCGCCTTTGTTGGCGATCTCGATATCCTCGGGACGATCCCAGCCCGTGGCGTTCACAGCCTGTGCGGCCGCATCGGAGTCGAAGGTGACAGGATCGAGCGCGAGCGGCTCCCAGACCGCCAGGCCCGTCCGGCCGTTCAACACGCGCAGCGCATAGAGCTTGCCTGACGAGAGATCGCCATGCTTGTTAGGCACGAATTTGAAAATCGAGCCGGACTCGCCCGGCTGGCCGGCGTTCTGAATACCGCGCGATTCGGAGATGCCGTAGAGATTCCCCTGCGCGTCGAAGCGCAAACCCTCGTGCGACCGGGCGCCCAGCGCGGGGCGAGCGACGACGTTCCCGGTTTGCGGGGAATACTCGTAGATGAGTCCGCGCTCGATGTTCGGATACGCCGGATCTCGGAACGAGGCGACGATCTCTTCTTCCGCGAAGAGAATCGTTCCCCACGGTGTCCACACGAGGCCGTCGAGACTCTCCCAGTCCTGACGTTCGACGACCAACTCGCTCAGTCCCGTTTCCAGATCAATGCGGCTGAGCGCTCCAAACGGCGACACTTCATGCGTGCGATACAGGTAGCGGCCGGCTTTCGGACCGGTCTCATTCAGCGTCAGCATGTCGAAGTTGACTTCGCTGCTGGTCGTGATGACGTCGGATTGGCGTCCGATGATCTTTTGAGCGAAACCCGTTGGAAGCTGCAGCGGGTGATTCTGCGCGCTAGCCGGATCGAGACACGCCTGCGCACCGGTGAATGGCACAATCGGCGTGAATGTGAACGCGCTGTTCGCTGACAGATTCCTGAGCGCGACCGGCGTCGGCTCGACTGCAGTCACCCGCTGCGGCTCGTCGCACGCCACGGCCAGCAGGCCCGCGACGACGCAAAAGGAAACGGCGGTACTTCGGAGCATGAGTCACTCTCCTATCGTATTGAAGGGGTAGGATGCGAAGCCCAATGCTCCTCCGACGCCGTAACGGAGGTGTTGCAGTCCGGTCGCTGTTGTGGGTCGTCATCGCCTCCGGTGCGTCACACTGCGCGCGGAGTGGACGCTCACTCCGCGCGCAGTGCGATCATCGGATCCACTCGCGCTGCGCGCCACGCGGGAACAGAGTTCGCGATGACGGCAACCAGCGCCAACACAGCGAACGCCGCCGCGAAGCTCACGATGTCGAATGGGCCCACGAACAGCACCGCCGACAAGGCCTGACTCGCTAGCGCCGCGAGCAGTGCGCCCACTGCGCCTCCAATGACCACAAGCCTCATCCCTTCGCCCAGCACCATGCTCACCATCGTCCGCGACTCGGCGCCTAACGCCTTACGAATACCGATCTCACGCACGCGCCGGCTCACCGAATACCCGATCACGCCGTAGAGACCGACGGCGGCCACCGCGAGGGCCAGCACACCGAAAGCGCCGATGAGCCATGCGCCGGCGCGCACCGGGAATAGCCTAACGTCGGCAAGGTCGCGCATCGTGCCACGGTCGAGGAAGAAGATCTCGGGATCGATCGCGCGGAACTCACGCTCCAGCGCCGCGACCAGCGGCTCGGCGCGCACGCGCGTACGCACGATGACATCCGCGAACGTCTCGCCACGCGGTAGCGGCAAATGCAGGTACGGCTTCGCCCGCTCGCCCGGCGTATTTATCTTATAGTCGGCGACCACGCCAACCACGCGCCACGGATCGCCGCCCCAGCGCAATCGAATCTCTCGACCGATCGCCTCCTCCCCCGGCCAGTAACGCTCGGCCATCGCTTTGGATATCACGACCACGCGCCGCCTTTCCATACGATCGGCTGCTTCAATGGACCGGCCGGACACAAGCCGAAGACCTAACGTCTCAAAGTAATGCTCGTCGACATACGTGCCGTCTGTTGTAAACGGTACGTCCGTTTCAGCGAGCTGGCGGCCGTCGATGATGACGCTGAAGCCGTTGTTGTTCAGTGCCAGCGGCGGCCTACTCGTTAGGGTCACGGCTTCAACCTGTGGTTGCGCCAGCAGCCGCTCACGCGCCTTGTCCAGAAAAGCAGCGGCCCGCGTACTGTCGTAGCCTGTCATCTCGAGCGCCAGCGTGTAGTGCGCGAGCCGGTCCACGTCAAAACCGAAATTGACCTTGGCCGCGGCGAGCGAGCTACGCACCAGTAGCGCGCCGCCGACAACCAGCACAAGGGACACGGCGACCTGGAGCACGACGAGCGCGTCACGCAGTTCGACGCGTTTGCGCGCACCCATCCACTCGCCGGCGTCTTTGATGGCAGAAGCGAGGTTGGGACGCGATGCGCGCAAAGCGGGAAGGAGTCCGATCAGAACGCCAGTCACGACTGCCGTGACGAGCGTGAATACGAGCACGCGCCAGTCCGGCGTAATGCGCAATGCCATGTCGATCGGCAGCGGCGGTTGCACCTTGCTAATGGTACTGGAGAGCAAGGCCGCGAACGGCAACGCCAGCAACCCACCGCCTAACGCGATGACCATACTCTCGGTGAGCAGTTGCCGCAGCAGACGCTGTCGGTTGGCTCCGAGCGCGACGCGCAACGAGAGCTCGCGGCGGCGACCAGCCGCGCGTGCGAGCATCAGGTTGGCGAGGTTGCTGCACGCTACGATAAGAACGAGCGTGACGGCGCCGATAAGGACGAGCCCCACCGGTCGCAGCGCTCCATCCATGTCAGGGTTGAGTCGCACGTCACTCGTCGGCACGATTGTCACGCGTTCTTGCGCGTTCGTCTCGGGATGCGCCTGCGCGAGTCGAGCCGCAAACGTCTCGAACTCGGCACGCACCTGCGTTGGCGTCACGCCGGGTTTCATGCGCCCGCGGAGCCAGAGCCAGTGGCGCCCGCGTTGCTCCAGTCGCGTTGCGCCGACGAGTCGTCCATTGGTTCGCTGATTCCCCATAGGTTCGACACCGTCGACCATCGCGGTCGGAATCCACATGTGCGCCGTGACCGCGGGCATCATGCCGCCAAAACCTTCCGGCGCGATGCCAACGACGGTGTAGACGCGGCCGTTCATACGGAACTGTTGTCCAACAACGTTAGGCTTTCCGCCGAAGCGGCTCTGCCACAACGCGTGCGAGAGGACAGCCACCGGGCGCGCGTTGGCCGCGGCGTATTCTTCAGAAAGGAAAGCGCGGCCTAACGCGGGACGCACGCCAAGGACGTCGAAGAATCCTTCGCTGACGACTTCGCCGACGATGAGGCTGGATGCGTTGTCGATCGTGGCGTGCGCAAAGAAGTTGGAATACGCGATGAGACCCGAGAGCGTCTGCGTCTGCGCGCGATAGTCGAGAAAGTTCGGGTACGAGTGCGTTTCGTGCGCTGACGACGTCGCGGTATGACCGTAGATGTCGACCAGTTCGTTCGGCTTCTCGACGGGGAGCGGGCGATAGAGCACCGCGCTGACGATGCTGAAGATGGCGCCGTTGACCCCGATGCCGAGGGCCAGGGTGAGCAGCGCGACGAGTGTGAAGCCGGGCGAGCGGCGCAGACCGCGCAGCGCGTAGCGAAGGTCCTGAAAGAGACGTTGCATGATGGTGACCGCTGGAGGATCCGTCTGAGGCGACCGCGACGTGAAGCAACTCCGGGCAGCCTACGGGTCAATCACAACCACGTTTCACACCGTCCGCCCCTGCCGGAAACAGGCCCTCGCTCAACGTCCACTGAAACCGCGGCGAGACAGTGCTCGTACAGGCTCCTATGGGTTGCCAATATGAACGCGAACGCTCGTTAGACCAGGAGTCAAAATGAACCGTCCACGCTCTCGAACTATCCTCGGGGCTGTCCTGCTGCTCAGCGGGGCCGCGCATGCGCAGCAGAGTCCCGCGCCTCCGGACACCCTGCGCGATCCAGTCGTGTTTGCTGGCCGCCATCGTCAGGCGCTCATCGTCGCAGCGGCTGAGCAGATGAATGACGCGGACTATGCTTTTCGCCCGACGCCGGATACTCGGACCTTTGCGCAGCTCATCGGCCACATCATCGACTACAACTATTTGTTCTGCGCTCAGGCGAAGAGCGAACGCCCCCCTGTCACCGGCACCGAAAAAACGAAAACCGATCGTGCCGAGTTGCGCCAGGCACTTAGCGACTCGTATGCGTATTGCGAGTCCGCCGCCAAGGAACTCACGCCCGAACGAGCGCAACGGATGGTGAAGTTCGGCAGCACGGTGATGAGCGCCGAGAGCATGCTCCAGGTTGCGACAATGCATAACCTGCACATGTATGGCAACATCGTCGTGTACATGCGGCTTCGGGGCAGAGTCCCACCATCGAGCCAACCGAGCGTGCTGAATCGTTGACGTGAAACACAGCAGGTCGCCGACCATGCGCGGTAGGTGAGTAGCCCGGTGCTCATCCCTCGTCAGGCGGGTGGACCAAAAAGAGTTCGGGAGAGGGGTCCCGCACCTAACGAAAGTTAGACACGAGCAGCAGGTCGTGAATCCCGGAATCGATGCGCGGATAGAAGATCGTCCGCCCGTCAGCCGAGACGGCGATCGGCAGGTCTACGCTGCCCAGACCCCGAGCAACCGTGCGAGACCTCTTCGTCGCAAACTCAAAATATCGCAGGCTCGTCTCAGCGCTCGGCAGGTCAACGTAGTGAATGCCGGCTGCACCGGACGCTCTGTCGAGATAGTAGATGCCACTCTGCAGCACGGCGTAGTTGGCAAGGTAGACGCCGTCCAGCACTTTCTCCGCTGTACCCCCTGTGACCGGCATCCGCCGGAGGGCACTCGGTCTGTCCAGCGTCTCGACATAGTAAATGCTGGCACCGTCCGGCGATTCGAGTGCCGCGTACGCCGGCGTGGTCGTTACTTGCACGGCCTCACCACCAGCAACGGCGACCTTCCACAGGGTCTGCTCGTGCGATGAGGTACGATTCGAACTGAAGTAGATCCACTTGCCGTCGCGCGAATAGCTCGGGAAATCGTCAGTCGCGGGATGATCGGTCAAACGTCGAGCCGCACCGCCTGACGAGGAAATCGCGTATACGTCCCACTGACCTTCGAGATTCGAGTGAAAGACGATCTCGTCGCCGTTGGGCGACCAGTGCGGATATCCGCTGGCAACCGCCTTCATCGACGTGAGCGCCACGGCATTTGAACCATCGAGATCAGAAACCCAAATCTCCCAGTCTCCCGTGCGATCCGACGTAAACGCCACGCGACGCCCATCCGGCGACAGCTGCGGCATATCCTCCAGTCGGGTGGACGTTATGCTGGGTGCGCCAATCGAATCAGCCGCGCCGCCGATTTCAGGGATATCGATCCGCCAGATGTTCCCATCTTCGAAACTGCGCACATACACAAGCTGTGAGGGACGCCCGGGCCGGGCGGCAGAGACGACCGGCATGACGCCGTATTCACCAACGAACGGCAGGCGCGCCGGTTCGCCGCCATTGATGTCCAGCCTCCAGAGGCTGCTCCGGGCAGAGTAGACCAACTCCCGATTGTTAGGCAGCCAGCTGGGGTATTCCGCGTTCACTCTCGCCGCCGTTAGGCGCTGCTCAGCACCGGCCGCCGTCGCGTTGGCGTCGAGGGGTATCGTGTACAGCTCACCAACAAACAGTCCCGCCATCCGTCGAAAGACGAGGCGCCGCCCGTCCGGCGATACGGTGGGACTCATGTCGCCGACAGCGGGCGTTTTGGGGAACGTCAACTGACGCTTTTCCCCGGTATCGAGTTCGAGCCTGAACAAGGCGTCGGGTATGCCCTCGCCCGGCGAGTCTGTCACAATCAGGCATTTACTGTCGGGACACCACGTTAGGTACGGCGGCGTGACCAACGTTCCGCCACGCACATGGATGTCGCTGATTTTGCGCTCGGAGCCGCCCAGCGGTGGTACGAGCCGGACTTCGCTGCGGCTCGGTTCCGACTGGCTACGCAGAAACGCGATCCATTGGCCGTCGGGTGACCAGACCGGATTGTAGTCGTTCGCGGAATCCGCCGTTAGGCGAAGCGGCGTGCCGGCGTTGATCTGCTGAACATAGATGTCGGGATTCCCTCGACGCTCACCATTCCAGGTGAACGCAACGCGGTCGCCGTCGGGAGAGAATGCTGGATACCGCACCACGCCGCGCAGCGTCGTGAGCGGGACGGCGCGGAGCGCCGCCATAGGCGCTGACGTCTGCCACGCACGCCATGCAACAAACGCGGCAACGCCGAGCGCGGGGATCAAGGCCGCAAGCATCCACGTCCGCTTCGCGCGGGCTCGCAGCACCAGAGTCGCAGCACGTGCCTCCTGAATCTCTTCGAGGGCAACCCTGATATCCGCCACGCTCTGAAAGCGGCGATCGGGGTCTTTCTTCAGACAGCGCGCCACAACCTTCGCCAACTCAGGATCCGTCGTCCCTGGGAGCGGGTCGGGCTCTCTCGTTAGGATTGCCGCCACCGTTTTTGTCGTCGTCTCACTCCGGAACGCCGGACGGCCACACAACATCTCATACAGCACGGCGCCGAACGAGAAGATGTCGCTGCGCTTGTCCACCTTCGCGCCGGCGGCCTGCTCGGGCGACATGTAGTCCGTCGTGCCGACAACCATTCCCGACACAGTGTGAGGACGATCGCCCGCGGAGGGTTCCGACCCTGCCGGCGATTGCGTGAGCTTCGCGAGTCCGAAGTCGAGAACCTTCACGTAGCCGTCACGCCGCAGCATGATGTTCTCTGGCTTAATATCGCGATGAACGATCCCGGCTTCGTGTGCGGCCGACAGTGCGGATGCCAGTTGCGTCGCTGCGGTGAGCGCCTGCTCGGTCGCCAACCGCCCTCGACGCTCCAGTAGCGCGCGCAGACTTTCACCGTCGACGAACTCGGTCGCGATGAAGTGATGTCCGTCCGCCTGGCCGAACTCGTGAATCGTTAGGATATTCGGATGATTCAGCGCGGAAGCGGACTTCGCTTCGTGTTCGAAGCGCCACAGGCGCTCGGCGTCCTGCGTGTAATCTTCTTTGAGGAACTTGAGGGCTACCTGGCGGCCGAGTCGCGTGTCCTTCGCGAGATACACCTCACCCATGCCGCCGACGCCGAGCGACTTGATGATCAGGTAATGCGAGACCGCCTGGTCAATCACGAGGACCTGATTCTTCGTGCACCGAGAACATAGGGTCGCAACCTTGCGCTGACACTGTCAAGAACTGGCTGGTAGTTCGTTGCGCGTAGGCCGCCCTTACGGCGTAACCGTCCGTTGCCTGACGAGCACCTTACCCGGCTTGGCGGTTGTTGGTTTCCCGCCCCACACCACGAACGCCCCGTTCACCATCACGAAGTTGACTCCTTCGCTGTATTGGAATGGCTCGAAGTACGTCGCCTTGTCGCGGATGGCGGCCGGATCGAACACAACGATGTCGGCCTTCATCCCCGGCGCCAAGCGGCCCCGGTCGCGCAGTCCGAGGATCTGTGCCGAGAGCGAGGTCATCGAGCGGATCGCGAACGGAAGCGTCGTCACCGGCTCATCGAACACAAACCGACGGATGCGGCGCGTTGCCGTGCCGAACGTGCCTGGATGAACGAAAGGATTTTGTCGCATCTGGGGAGAGTCGCCGCCGCGATCGGTGCACACGGCGGTGTAATCCTTCCGCATGAATTCCTTGAGATCGTCGAGTGACACCGCAAACGCGCGCCATTCGATCGCATCCGGTCTATCGAAGCCATTCAGCTGAATGTGGATCGCCGTCTCGACCGGATCTTCGTTACGCGCCTTCGCGATCTGGCCCAGCGTCTTGCCGACCCATGACTTGTCGGGATAATCCATAACGAGTAGTCCGTCGGGACCGCCGCCGCGATCGATCTCGTATTCGATGTCCATGCGGATGAGGCGCGCGGTATCCGGAATCGCCAGGCGACGCCGCAACGACCCGCGCATGTCCGTGTAATCCGCGTTAGGGTCGTTGTCGAACTGACCCATGTGCGGCACCTGCTTCTTCACCAGCGCCCAGCGCGGTATGAGAACGATCGTCTCATCGTACGCTTCGTACGAGTGCATGTTGATGTAGACTTGGTGCCCTTCACGCCACGCATTGTCGATCAGCTGCGTGATGATGCGTCCGGATCCCCATTCGCGCGGGCCTTTGGGGTGCAGATGATCGAGCATCGCGGGAATACGCGCGATCTTCGCGATGTTGATCGCCTCCATCACCGCGTCGATGTTGCTGACCATGCGATCCGCCGTCGCGGGCGTCTGCCACTTGGGATACTGTCCCTGGCTGCGAAGATGCGATTGGTAATGACCGCCGTACGGTGCCACGACCTTCGCCAGCTCGAGGACCTCCTCGTTGGTGCTCCAGCGGCCGGGTGAGTATTCGAGTCCAGTCGTTAGGCCAAATGCGCCTCGCTCCATCCCTTCGCGGACGAGCGCCTTCATCTTCTCGATCTCGGCGGCATTTGCCGTGCGCTTGAAGTCCTCACCCATCGCCATGCGTCGCACCGTGGCGTGTCCCACCATCGGCACGAGGTTGAGCGCGCTGCCGGCTTTTTCCAGGTCGGCCTTCTGCTTATCGAGC
>JBFMFA010000061.1:0-10275 GCA_040753195.1 Gemmatimonadota bacterium
TTGAAGCTGAGCGACGGATATGACACGGCATCGTTCTTCACCCACACGCGCGCGACGCCAAGCACGCGCGCCAGGCGCGGTGCCTCGAGAAGCGGCGTATAGCCGACATTCCGCGCCAACACCGGCGCGTCGCCGAACGGCAGCCACTCGGCGTAGCGCCACATCGAGCGTGGCCGATGGGATATCTCTTCGCGTGTCGGGAGGCGGCGCCGAGCGTCGTATACGGGTTGCAAGGGGCCCAGACAGTTTGCGCAAATCGCTTGCGGCTGCGCGTCGATGTTTGTCTCGCAGCGGTCGCAGGAGAGCGAATGGGGACCTGGGGCGCGCGTCGCCGGCTCGTTAGGTGGCAGCGTGGTCGTCGTCATGCCGCCACCCGCCGTGTTTGCGCAGGGACGAGCCAGCGCGCCGCGGCCAGCGTGTCGGCGAGCAGGGCGGAGGCGGTGGCCGGGCCCCCGGCTCCGGGTCCGGTCCAGCGTAGGGTTCCCGCGAGCGCCGTCTCTACTTCGACCACGTTGGCGACGCCCGTTGCGGCGGCGAGCGGATCGTCGTGCTGCAGCGTGACCGGGCGCACGCTGGCGGTGACGCACCCGTCGCGGCGCGTCGCGGAGGCGACGAGCCTAACGCGAGTGTTGCGGGCGAGCGCACGCCGGACGTGCTCTTCGAGGGCGAGCCCGATCCCGTCCACGCTCACCGCCGTTACGGGGAATGGTTCGCTCCACGCGAGCGTGCACAGGATGGCGAGCTTGCACGCCGCATCGTTCCCCGAGAGGTCCTGACGCGCATCCGATTCGCACACACCTTGCTTGCGCGCGTCCGCCAGCGCGCCGACAAATGAGTGGCCCCGCTCGATGGCCGAGAGCACGTGGGTCGTTGTGCCGTTGAGTACACCGCGGATGGCGCGCACTTCTTCGCCTTCCAGCGAATCACGCAGTGCGCGCACGATCGGCACGGCGGCCGCGACGGAGGCTTCGCAGTAGAGGCCCGGACGTCGCGCGGCCAGCGCCTCCAGGAGGCCGTCGTGTGTCGCCAGCGCGCATTTGTTGGCGGTCACGACCGCCGCGCCACGTTGCAGCGCCGCGACGATCCAGTCGCCGGCCTGCGGCGCGCCTGACGCTTCCACGACGATGTCGATCGCCGGGTTGTTAGCGAGCGCGTGCGCATCGTTATGCAGCCGCGCACCGGCGAAGGAGGCGTCGCTGCGTCCCTCGCGGACGGCGATTTCACTGAGCGTTAGGCGTACGGCGCCGGCTCGCTCGAGCGCGGCGCGGCGGCCGGTGAGCGCATCGATGTAACTGCGGCCGACCGTTCCGAATCCGATGACCCCGACGCGCACCTCGGGTGGTGACATGACTCACTCCTCCCACCCGTCATCCGTCCTCTGGCGCCAGCGGGCACGAAAAAGTCCCGCAGACGGCAAAGCCCCGGGACGCGTGGCTTTTTAGCTGTTGGGTTAACGTGGCCGCAATACGCCGACAAATCGCCACGGGCTTCAATTGTGGGTCACATGGTAATGCCGGCTGCCGACGCGCGCAAGCCGTCCGCCGGTCGCCGCTCTCACAACGCCGCCCGCACGGCCACTCACCCATCGCCGGGCGACTGCTCCGTTTCGCGACACCTAACGATTATACTGCAGCATGCTCGTACCGCAGAACGTTCTCGAGATCGGCACCACTGCGGGGCTGCGCGCCGTCGAAATCAGCGCCGTCATTCTCTCGGCGATCTCCGGCATCATCGTCGCCGCGAAGAAGCGCATGGACCTCGTCGGCACGTACGCGCTCGCCGTCGTCACAGCCTTCGGCGGCGGTACCCTGCGCGATATTCTGCTGGATCGACGACCACTCTTCTGGGTCACGTACTGGCAGTATCTCGTGGTCGTGCTCGTGTTGTGCCTCATCTTCGTCTATAGCCGCCGCGCCTACGAATCGGCCAGCCGATGGCAACGACGCTTTGACATCGTCGACGCGATCGGGCTCGGTCTCTTCGCCTTGTCCGGTGCGCAGCTCGCGCTGCTGCACGGGATGCCGCTGTTCGTTGCGTCGATCTACGGCGTGATCACCGCGTCGGTTGGCGGTATTGTGCGCGACGTGCTCAGCTCCGAGATCCCGATCATCTTCCGCGGCATCGGGCCGCTGCACGCCAGCGCGGTGTTTGTCGGCGCCGCGGCGTACGTTGGTCTGCTCGAACTCGGCGTGCCGCAACTCGTCGCCGGCAGTGTGGGGTTCGTACTCATCGTCGGTCTGCGGCTCGCTTCTCTGTGGGTAGGCTTCGGTCTCCCCAAGCCGCACTGGCTGCGTACCCTGCAACAAACCGGCGAATTCCCGACGAATCAATAGTCGTTAGGTTCCCGCCAGCAACTGCCAACTAGCAACTACTTGGAAGTCGTTTTTCGCCTGAGGAAGTCCATCAGGATGAACTGGCCTAACGTCATTGTGTTGGTGAAGTAGGCCTTGCCGCGGCTGATCTCGGCGACGCGCTTCACGAACTCCACCAGCGCGCGATCTCGCGCGAGCATGAACGTATTGATCACGATGCCTGCACGGCGACAGGCAGCGACTTCGTGCAGCGTCTCCGAAATCACATAGGCGTCCAGTCCCGCCGAATTCTTGTAAATCTGGCCGGTCGGGAGCGTGAGTGCGCTTGGCTTGCCGTCGGTGATCATGATGATCTGGCGCATGTCCTTGCGCTGCGCCAACAACAGCCGCCGCGCGAGCTTCAACCCTTCGGCCGTGTTGGTATGGTACGGACCGACCTGCGCCTGCGCCAAAGCGCCTAACGGGATTTCCTCGGCGGAATCGTGGAACAGGAGCACGCGAATCGTGTCGCCGGGAAACTGCGTGGAGATCAGGTGCGTCAGCGCCAACGCGACTTTCTTCGCCGGCGTGAAACGGTCCTCTCCATAGAGAATCATGGAGTGCGAGGTATCCAGCATGAGGACCGTCGCACAGGAGGAGCGATACTCCGTCTGGCGCACCATGAGATCGTCCCACTCCAGATCGAGACGATCCTGGCCCAGCTCGGTGTGCAGGAGCGCGCGTTTCAGCGTTTCGCTCACATCGAGGTTCATCGTGTCGCCGAACTCGTAGGGCCGACTCCATGTGTCGGACTCTACACCCGTAGCGAGGTGCGGCGTGTCGTGGCTCCCCACGCTGGACTTGCCTAACGAACCAAGCAGCTGGCGCAGCGTCTTGTACGCGAGAAAATCGAGTCCTTTTTCAGTGAGACGGAACTCGACGTCGCGCGATGCCGCGCGGGCTAGAGAACCGGGGCCAAACATCGGTTGCTGCGTGTCGTCCACGCGCGGCGTCGCGTCGATGTTCAAATAGCCACGTTCCGCGAGGCGTTGGACCAAATCGTCCAGCAGCTGCGAGAGTTTAGCCTTCGCCTCGGGATCATTCGAACCGCGCAACGCCGCGAGCATCTCGGGTGTGAAGTCCCCGCTTTCGAGGAGTGCGCGCAGGATCGCTTCCTTCAGCGCCTCGAGTGAATGGTCGCTCTCGCCGCCGAAATCCCCCCAGTACGGGTGCGAATACGGTCCACCGGCAAAGCCCGATTGCAGCAGGAAATCGGCGAGCCGCTCGAGCAAAGCTTCGAGGTCGACCGCGTCGGCCGCTTCCGGACTGTGCTTCGTGTAGGTGTGGAACCGCATGCTTGGCTAGGCCTCGCTCCAACAGCTTTGAGGTTCGTTACGACATCTAATTCACGCAGGCGTGGCGGAACGAGCGCAAGGGGATGCTTGGATCAACCCAAACGCTTCGCTCAGCCACGACGACCTGTTTTATTGCAGTTGTCATCACATGGGAATCTCGCTCACCGCATCCAATCCGTTTCGCGTACTGGGCACGCACCGGAACTTCCGCTTGTTCTGGGTCGGCCAGACGATCTCTCTGGTCGGGACGTGGATGCAGTCGATGGCGCTCGCGTGGTTGGCGCTCGAGCTGACGAACAACGCGCTTCTGGTTGGACTTGTCGCCGTAGCGAGCTCGGGGCCGATTCTCGTCTTTTCGCTCCACGCCGGCGCGTACGTCGATCGCAGCAACAAGCTGACGCTGCTTCGCGTGATGCAGTCGTTGTATCTCGTCGAAGCAACGCTGTTGTGGTTGCTGACGTGGACGGGACACATAACGATTGGCTGGATTTTGGGGCTGGCCGCGTTTGGAGGAACCATCGCCGCGATCGAGATTCCCGCGCGGCAGTCGCTGGTCGTCGACTTCGTCGGGCGCGACCGGCTGCGTGAGGCGATTGCGCTCAACTCCAGCGGCTTCAACCTCGCGCGCATCGTAGGACCCGCGCTGGCAGCGCTGGTGATTGCTCACGCCGGCATCGCGTGGTGTTTCGCGATCAACGCGGCGAGTTTTCTGACAGTGCTCGGCGGCCTCGCGAGAGTTTCGCTTTCCCCGCAGGAGCGCGTTAGGCGAGACATCTCACTGCACCACGGCGTGCGCGAAGTGATTGCGTTCGTGCGGAGCCATCGCACGGTGCGTGCGCTCGTCGCGGTGATCACCGTATTCTCGGTGCTGGCGGTCCCTGTCGTGTCGCTCATGCCGGTGGTTGCGAAAGATCTCTTTCATACCGGCTCGGGCGGCTATGGCGGGCTGCTCTCGGCGATCGGCGTGGGAGGCATGTTGGCGGCACTGGTGATCGCTGGACCCGGTTCCCATTGGCGGCATGGACGCGTGCTCGTGCGCGCGTCGCATGGAAGCGCGCTGCTGCTGCTGGTTCTTCCGTTTGTCCGCTCCTGGCTGCTGGGGTGGATCGTGCTCTTTGGTGTGGGTTTCTGTTTCATCGCGAACAACGCGGCGTCGAACACGCTGCTGCAGATCCTCGTGCCTGACGAGCTACGCGGGCGCGTGATGTCGATATATGGACTGATCGTCGTGGGTTTGGCGCAAGTCGCGGGGGCGTCGTTGGGCGGATTTGTTGCGCAGTACTTCGGCATCGGCTGGGCAATCGGGGGCGCCGCGGCCGTGCTGATCCTCTACCTGACACTCGCGTTCAGACGCTATCCCGAGCTGCGCGAGCTTTAGGGAACGTCGTTCTTTGTTCGTCACCGCAACGAGAGAACGACAGAACGCACGAACCCGCACACGTTAGGCTATTTCCTACGCGTCCTCTGCTTCACTGGGCTGATCACTGAACGCTGGAATCGATCGCACCCGGAGCATTTCGGCCGGCTCGAAGCCGAGTGCCTGCCAGGCCGCGTTGCCAGCCTCGTTGTCGAAGCCGACGTGCAGGCGCATCTCCTGGATCCCCTGCTCGACGCACCAGCGATCAGCCGCACCTAACAGTTGCTTGAGCACGCCACGCCGCCGGTGGCTCGGCAGCACGTACACGGACACGACGTACGCGTGCCGCGCCGGCTCGTACAGCGGGTTCGCGCCAGAGATTGTACAGCGCAAGAGCCCCACCGGTTTGCCATCGCTTTCGGCGATAAGCGTTAGGCCGCGTGCGTCGGTCAGCTGCGCCTCGAACAGCTGGCGCCCGGTTGCCTCGTAATCGCCGCGCAGGCGCCGGTAGGCGGGGTTCTTTCGCGACGCCGCGATCAGGGCCACGCGCATCGCAACGACAGCATCGAGGTCTCGCACACTGGCGCGACGCACCACCACGTCGGTGGCGCGCCGGGTCACGCCGAAAGACCGCCGCCGAAGAGATCCTGGTTCGGCCGCCGACGCTGCTGTTCGTTCGGTCCGCGCCCATAGCGTCCGCTGTCGGTACGCGAGACCTTGCGGCGCGCCACGAGCGACTCGAGCACCAGTTCGCACGCCGCCGCGGCGAACGCAGGATCGTTAGGCTCGGCAAGCCCGCTCGCCGTCACCGCTTCGTGCAACCCCGGAACCGTACCGAAGGCGCGATACATCGTCGCGGTTTCGACCTCGTCGCTCACCTGCAACGCACCGCCGCTGTCGAACCAGACCACGATCGCGTCCGTATCCATCGTTGTGCTCCGCTCACGCAACGTCGCGTCGGACGCGCGGCGGATCAGCTCCTTCGCGATCGCCGGCGCACCCACAAGCTCGCCCTCGTACTCCAATTCCAGCTTGCCCGTAATCGAAGGAAGCGCCGCGTACACGTCGGAGAGCCGCGGCACGATCTCGCGTTCGCCTAAGCGCAGTGAGCGACGTTCCGCGTTCGATACGACGCTCTCGAGCACACTGATGGGCATGCGCTGCGAAACACCCGAGCGACGATCGACGCGTTTATCCGTGCGCGCCTCGAAGGCCACGCGCTCGATCACTTCGGCGACGAACGGCGGCATGCGCAGCGGGAGGGTGCCGCGGTTGATCCATGCTTCCTGCGCCGTGATCGCCATGCCTAACTCGACCGTCTCCGGGTAATGCGTTCCGATCTCGCTCCCGATACGGTCCTTGAGCGGCGTGATGATCTTGCCGCGCGCGGTGTAGTCCTCCGGGTTCGCCGTAAAGCAGAGGAGCACGTCGAGCTTGAGCCTAACGGGGTACCCTTTCACCTGCACGTCCCCTTCCTGCATGATGTTGAAGAGCCCGACCTGCACCTTCCCGGCGAGATCCGGCAGCTCATTCAACGCAAACACACCCCGGTTGGCGCGGGGGAGCATGCCGAAGTGCATCGTCAGCTCGTCGGCGAGGATGTGACCGCCCTTCGCCGCCTTGATCGGATCCACGTCACCGATGATGTCGGCGATGGTGACGTCTGGTGTCGCGAGTTTTTCGACGTAGCGCTGCTCGGGGGTGACCCAGGCGATCGGTGTGTCGTCGCCCGCTTCGGTGATCAACCGCGTGGCGTATTTGGAGATCGGTGCGTACGGATTGTCATTGACCTCGCTCCCCGCGACGATCGGAATTACGTCGTCCAGGAGCGTGCCTAACGAGCGGAGGATGCGGCTCTTCGCCTGTCCCCGCAGTCCTAAAAGAATGAAATTGTGGCGCGCGAGGATGGCATTCACCAGCTGCGGCAAGACGGTGTCGTCGTAGCCCACCAGGCCGGGAAAAAGAATCTCGGAGTTGGCCAGCCGCGCGAGCAAGTTGGCTCGCATCTCGTCTTTGACGGAGCGCAGGACGGTCCGCGTGGCACCGCGCTCATCGCATTTGAGAGCGCCGAGTGTATTGGGGAGGGGGCGTGTGGGCAACGACATGAAGACGGCGGAGACTCAGTCGGCGGCGGAGACTTCGACGAGGCAATCGTAGAAGACGGGGCCGTGGCCCAAGTCGGTTTCGTATTGGCTGGTGACGGCGTTGGCGTTCTGCAGATCGGCGGAGTATTTCGCCCACCATATGGAGGGGGCCCAGATTACCCCTTCGCGCACTTCGTCCGCGACACGCAGACGCGCTGAAAAATGTCCGCGCTCGTTATGCACCACGACGCGATCCCCCGTGCTCAAGGCGCGACGCTCCGCATCCGCCGGATGCATAACGACATCCGGTTGGGCGTCTTTGCGCAGTGACGCGATGTTCACGAACGTCGTGTTCAGGAAATAATGCCGCGGCGACGAGACCATGCTCAGCGGGAATCTGCGCGCGAGTTCCGGCGCCGTTTCAGGGAGTTCTCGCGGCGGTGTATAGGCTGGCAGCGGGTCGAATCCCAGATCGGCCATGCGTTGCGAATAGAACTCGCACTTGCCGCTGGGCGTCGGAAAGCCGCCGTTCTCGTACGGCAGGTAGGGTGACGGCAAATCCAGACGCGCCCATCCATCCTGCATGAGGCGTTCGAACGTGATGCCGCGCATTGCCGGGGCATCGCTATCCAGCGACTGCTTGATGAGCGTGACGTCGTCGTCGGCGAAGAGTGCCGGATCGAGGCCCATGCGCCGGCCGAGGAGCCGGAAGATCTCGGAGTTCGGCTGGCACTCGCCTAACGGTTCGATCGCGGGACGATTGAGCGTCGCGTAGTGATGGCCGTACGAGAAATGAATGTCCCAGTGTTCGAGCTGTGTCGTCGCGGGCAAAACAATGTCCGCCCAATCCACGGTGTCCGTGGGGAAATGTTCCAGCACGACGGTGAACAGGTCCTCACGCGCCAGGCCGCGCAGCACGGCGTTGCGGTCGGGAGCCACGGCAGCCGGATTCGTGTTGTACACGATGAGCGCGCGAACCGGAGGGCCGCCGACACCCGCGTTAGGCGTCGTCAGCGCTTCGCCGAGCCGGATCATGTTGATCGTGCGCACCGGCGGCGAGAGATCCGGCCGCATCAGGCGCTGCTTGTTGAAGCCGAAGCTCCCGCTGGTCGACAGTTGGATGCCGCCGCCGGGGCGGCGCCAGTGACCGGTCACCGCGGGGAGGCACGCGATCGTGCGCACCGCCATGCCGCCGCCAGCGTGCCGCTGCAGACCGTAGTTCACGCGGATAAAACAGGCACGCGAACGGCCGTACTCCGAGCCTAACGCACGGATACGCGCCGCGCTGATGCCGGTGATCGGGGCTGCCCGCTCTGGCGACCACTCCGCCGCTCGTTCCCGCAACGCCTCCGAGCCTAACGTATAGCGCTCGAGATAGTCCTGGTCCTGCCGGCCCTCGTCAAAAATCACGTGCATCATCGCCAGCGCCAGCGCGGCGTCGGTTCCCGGACGGATGCCGAGCCATTCGTCGCACTGCGCCGCGGTGCGCGTGCGGATCGGATCGATGGCGATGACGCGCGCTCCGTTCTCGCGCGCCTTCACGATGAAGGGCCACAGGTGCGGGTTCGAGGTCAGCGTGTTCGTCCCCCACAGGAGCACGAGATCGCTGTGCGGAACCCCTTCGCCGTCGGCGCCGATATTTGCGCCGACCGTCATTCTCATGCCTTCGCCGCCGCACGTCGAGCAGATCGTCCGGTCGAGGAGTGATGCACCTAACGCGTGAAAGAAGCGACGATCGATGGACGAGCCCTGCACATATCCCATCGTGCCAGCGTACGAATACGGCAGGATTGCCTGAGGGCCGTCGGGCGATGCGACGATCTGTTTCAGCCGGGCCGCGATCTCGTCGAGCGCGTCATCCCAGGAGATCACGTCAAATTGTCCGCTCCCTTTGCGCCCCGTGCGTCGCAAGGGGTGCAGGAGCCGCTCAGCGTGATAGGTGCGCTCGAGGTAGCGATTGACCTTGGCGCAGAGAAAACCTTGCGTGAAGGGATGATCCGGGTCGCCGGCGATGCGCGTCGCGTGTCCGTTTTCGACCGTCACGAGCGTGGCACACGCATCGGGGCAATCATGCGGGCAGCCGCCGCGCACGACCTGCTTCGCTCCAGCTGTCACAGCGACCGCGCTCATGGCTCGTAATGTAATTCGTTTGCTTGACAGGTCAGCCAGGCTTTCTAGATTCCGCGTCCGGTCGGTTTACGACTCCCCCCATCCACGTCCCCTAGGAGAATTTCGAAATGAAGCGCCTGGCTTTAATCGCCGCTGTCCTGTTTGTCGCTGCGTGCGCCCCGAAGGCCGAAGAGGCTGCTCCTGCTGCCGACAGCGCGGCCCCTGCTGCCACGCCGGCGCCGGCCATGGATAGCACCGCCGCCATGCCCGCAACCGATTCGGCTGCGGCCAAGGACACGTCGAAGCACTAGCACGACTTGTTAGGCAACACAAAGCGGGGGCGCGTAAGCGCCCCCGCTTTGTTTCGGATCGAACTAAAGCGGGAAGGGAAGATCCTGCACGACGACGGTCGTGCTCCCGCCGTCCCAGGTCGCCTGCAGCGCGTCCTCCACCGGGATTTCGTGTCGTACCATGCCTAACGCGACACCGCCGAGGCGTGGCGACAGCGCCGCGCTGCGCACGTCACCAACTTCGCGCCCTTCGCGGTCGACCAACCGCGCCCCTGGCTCCAGCGATCCGCCGAAGCGGAGGCCGCGCAGACAGCGGTTCACGTGACCGCGAAAGTGAATGCGCGCCACAGTCTCCTGACCCGTATAACATCCCTTCGTAAAGGATAGCGCGTTGAGCGCTTCGAGGTTGGCCTCTTGCGCCAGCGTCGAGTCATCCATGTCCACGCCCCACTCGGGACGCCCCGCTTCGATACGTGCCGTCGTCCAGCTGACGGCCGAACCGGCTGTGGCGCCTAACGCGATAAGCCGCTCGCGCCAGGCCGGCATGACAGCGGCCGGCGCGATCACGTCGTACCCCTCGAGCCCCAGATCAGGAACGCGTGCGATGAACCCCGGCGCGCCGTCGTCGCCGCACGGCAAGTGTCCGTACATATCGAGCGCGGCGAGATCGCGCGCATCGCGCCCGCACCCGGTTGCCGCCAATTCGCGCGCCCTCACGCCGAAGATGCCTAACGTGCCAAACTCCTGAGAGACGTCCCGGTACGGCGTAACCCGCGGATTGACGTATTT
>JBFMFA010000062.1:0-9999 GCA_040753195.1 Gemmatimonadota bacterium
CGGCGATGTACAAGCGCGCGGTGAGTGACGCGTTGGCCAGTGGCGCGCTCGATGTGCAGCTGTTGCCGTCTTTGACTGACGAGCGCCTGTTGCAGCATCTGTCCGACGTCGCGCCTTCGGATTTAGTGCAGCGCCTGCGCACGAGAAAGCTGTATAAGCGGGCCTTCGAGTGTCCTGCCGCGGAGCTTCCCGTCGATGCAGGTGAGTGGATTGCGAGCGATAGGCACCGCACGGCGGCCGCGGAGCGCGAGCTCGCGGCCGAATGCGGGTTACAGGCGGATGAGCTGCTGCTCGATTATCCGGAAAAGACGCAGATGCTGGATCTGGATCTGGCGGTGCTACTCCGGTCGGGCGAGGTGGCGCACCTAACGAGCGCTGGGTTGCGCGGCGCGATTCACCTGCCGGAGTTGTCGCAGCAATTGTATCGCACAGCCAGATGGCTCCGAATATTTGTTGCGAGACCGGTCTCTATTTCAAAACAGCGCGTATTGGACCTGCTTGCGGTCTAGCGCAGCGATGTCAAAATCGGGAACGCAGATAACGCAGAAACTCCGCGGATCACGCAGACCAACCAAGAATGTTTGAAGGTTGCAGTATCGGCGTCATCTGCGCCGTTACCGCGTCATCCGCGTGCCCGCTTTTTAGTGATTACGCGCCGGATTTCGACCGTCCGTGCGCTTCCGCGAGCTTCCGCGCGATCCCTCGGTAGAACGCCGCGTCATGGGGCTTCCCCTCGGCGTCCAATGACATCGCACACCGCTCCAACGCAAAGAGGACGTTGCCGAGGTACAACTGAGAGAGAGAGGCGACCGTTTCCGGCGTCTGCCCCTCGCTGCCACTCACGCTTTGCGCTCCTGCCCGCGGGACACCTCGTTAGGCTCGGACTCCGGCAGCGCGGGTCCTTCCACCGTGGGCGCGTCACCGCCACCGTCCTTCGCGTCCACCTGCTGAACCTGCACAACGATGGCCGTGATGTTATCGAGCCCGCCGCGATAATTCGCCTCGGCGATCAGCGCATCGACGACCCGGCGCGCCGTCGCGCGCGATAAGAGCAGCTGCTGAAGCCGGCGATCGTCTACCATCCCCGTTAGGCCGTCGCTCGCCAGCAGGAACACGTCTCCTGGCTTCACTTCGCCTGCGAATGTATCAGGCTCGATCGACTCGCCGGCACCCACGCAGCGCGTAATCACGTTGCTATACGGGTGGTACCGCGCCTGCTCTGGCGTCAGCAACCCCGCGTCCACCTGCTCCTGAACGTACGAGTGGTCTTTCGTGAGCTGCTTGAGACCACCCTCTCGCAGCATGTACACACGCGAATCGCCCACCTGCCCGATTAGATAGCGCTTCCCCGAGAGAATGAGCACAGAGGCCGTCGTCCCCATCCCCTGTTTGTCAGACTCGGCCAAGGTCCGTTCGAAGATCGCGCGATTCGCCGTCCGCAGCGCGTGCGCGACGCGTTCGCGCACACCGTCGCCATGCAGATCTTCGATCTGACCCAGTTCCCGCGAGACGATTTGCACCGCCATCTCGCTCGCTACTTCTCCGGCGGCATGTCCACCCATCCCGTCGGCGACGATGAAGAGCCCGAGTTGATCCGTCGCGTGCGCGAAGAACGCGTCCTCGTTTCCTGACCGAATCATCCCAACGTCGGTCCGCGCCGCGACTGACAGATCCATTACAAAAGCGCTCGCAAGATGACGGATACAGTGAGCGCCAGGACTCCGAGCAGCGCTACCCACAAAATAGCGAGCGAGCGCTTCGACTCGTCGGGTTCCTCGTCAACGACTGCCGGCGCCTCGGCCCCGACCACGGGGATCGCCTCGCTCGGCGTTGGGGGCCTTTTGTTGCCGATTGCAGCGACCACGCGTGTGCCGCCTGACGGCGTTTTCACCAGCCGCGCGGGTTTGAAGACGAGTTTTGCACCGCCGAAGCGCACGTCCGTTTCGCCGCGCAACTCGATCCCATCAGCCGTTAGGCGTTCACCGGCAGCATACGTACCGTTCGTGGAGCCAACGTCAAGAAGGACCCAACGGCCATCACGCCGTTGGAGCTTTGCATGCGAGTCGGACACGGAATCGTCGTCCAGCACGATGTCGTTATGCGCCCCGCGACCGATGTGTGTCAACTGGCTCGTGATCTCATAGGTCTTCCCGCGCTCCGCCCCCTGGTTGGCGATGACGAGCGTCGCCAGCACGGTCGGCTTCGGTTTCACAACCTCCGGTGGGGGGACTGGCGTCGGCATGCGCGGAGCCGCGGCCGGCGGCGTCGGGTCAGCAGCGACTTCCTCCTCGTAGAACCGGAATTCTTCGGGCCCAACCTTCACGACGTCTCCACGCTTCAGCAGGCGCGAGGAACGCACCTTTTCACCGCTGACGAGGATGCCATTCGTGCTGCTATCGGTGATCGTGTAGCCGCGCATTTCTAGCGCGATTCGCGCATGGCGGCGCGAGACGGCATTCGAAGCAACCACCACGTCGCACGCAGCGTCTCGCCCGATCGCTAGCCCGTCATCCCGAACAGCGTATTCGCGGCCGTCCACTAGGGAAACCAACCGTCCGTTTTTGACTGGTGCGCCTACTCTTGCACTCTGCCCGGCAACACCGCGATTCGCGCCGGGCCTGTTGGGTACCGAAGCCGCGACCAGCTCGGATTGCTCCGGGCTCAACGCCGGAAATTCCGCGGTCGCGCCACCTTGGCGGTCCTCGGAATAGCGCAGCTCGACGCCGTCTATCTCGACACGGTCGCCGTGCAGAAGAGGAGTCGGCTCCAGGCCAGCGGGCACTGAATTCAAGAAAACGGGCGCTCCCTCCGAGAGCTTGCTCAAAGTTGCTGAACCGCTGGGATCGACCACAAGCAATGCGAACTGCCCTTCTCGGTTCCCCTCGATGATCGCCCCGGTCGCCCCAGGTGCCCCAGTCCCACCACCAGCCGACGCCTCGACACTAGCCACTCGGCTCGTTGCATTGGGAAGCGAGATTTCGACGCCTCGTCCCCTTCCGATCCTCAGCTGCCCGGCAGGCAGGCGAATCGGCGTATCGCGGAGAGTGATAAACGGCATGTCTGGAGAGGTCGGTCCAGTCTCCGTCGGCGCGACACGACGCGCTTACGCTTGACGCACGCTCCTGCTTGAAAGTGGTCGGCGGCGGCGGAAACTAGCGTTGTAACGCGATGTGTGGCAAGCACTAGACCAGCTCGCCATCGCCCCATGGCATGAGGACTTGCGAAGAAAAGCGGCAAGTGCTGCCTACCGGAAAGGTCACTCAAAATCAGCCACTAATCAGGCGGAAGGCGGAAGGCGTGAGGCGTAAGCGTGAGACGTACGTGAGGCGATCCTAACGATTGCGCCCTACGCCCTACGCCTTACGCCTTACGCCTTACGCCTCGTATGAACCTTCGCGCCCCCGCTTAGTTTCCAGTTGTGGATGCGATCAAGGTCCGTGGCGCGCGGCAGCACAACCTCAAGAACATCGATGTCGATATCCCGCGGCGCGCGATCACGGTCGTCACCGGCCCCTCGGGGTCCGGGAAGTCATCGCTCGCGTTCGACACCGTTTTCGCCGAAGGGCAGCGCCGTTATGTGGAGTCGCTTTCGGCGTACGCGCGCCAATTCCTCGAACGTCTCGAGAAGCCAGACGTCGACCTGATCGAAGGGATCACGCCGGCCGTCGCGATCGAGCAGAAGAACCCAACAAAATCGTCCCGGTCCACCGTGGGGACGGCCACGGAAGTGTACGACTACCTGCGACTCTGTTGGGCCCGCATCGGCCGTACGTTCTGCCCTCGGTGTGGCCGCGAGCTGCGCCCGGATACCGTCTCCTCGGTGACGGACGCGATAGCCGCGTTAGGCGCCAGGACGCGTCTGATGATCGGCTTTGCGCTGCCCCTCTCCAGCAAGGTCACGCACGCCGTCGTGGTTGAAAACCTGCGCGAGCAGGGCTTTGTGCGCGTGCACGTCAACGACGTGACATATCACCTCGACGAACTCCCCGACGCACGCATCGACCTGACCAAGGTCCCCGAACTACTCGTGATCGTCGATCGCTTGAGCTCGAGCGACGACCGCGCCCGCATTGCCGACGCCATTGAATCCGCGTTCCGTCACGGCGATGGCGAGTGTTCGGCGCTTATTGTTTCGGACGGTGCAGGCTCGCGTTTGCGCTTCACGGAGCATTGCCGCTGTCCGAACGACGGATATCGCGCCCCAACGCCGTCGGCGCAGCTCTTCTCGTTCAATTCGCCGCGCGGGGCCTGTGAGACGTGCAATGGCTTCGGCGCCGTCCTGGAATACGACGAAGCGCTGATCGTGCCTAACGCGGATCGTACGCTGCGCGACGGGGCGATCGATCCGTGGACGAAGCCGCGTTACGACGGCCGCCGGCGTACGCTGGCCGAGTTCGCGCGGCGGGAAAAGATCCCGATGGACAAGCCGTGGCGTTCGCTCAGCGCCGCGCAACGCCAGATGCTTCTGCATCACGAGCCGCGCCGCGGTGGCTACACGGGGATCTTCCCCTTCATGCGTGGTCTCGAGGAGAAGCGCTACAAGCAGTACATCCGCGTCTTCCTGCGGCAGTATCAGTCGGCGCGCGAGTGCCCCAGCTGCCACGGCGCTCGACTCAAGCCTGAAGCGCTGGACGTGAAGATCGGGAGCCGCAGCATCGCCGAGGTGAGCGCGCTGTCGATGGCGGAACTGGAACGTTGGTTCGCCACGGTTGTGTTGACTGACTTCGAGCGCGAAGTCGCTGAGCACGTGCTGCGCGAAGCCAAGGATCGCGTGCGCTTTCTGAACGACGTGGGGCTTGGCTATCTGTCGCTCGATCGTGCCATGCGCACGTTGTCCGGTGGCGAAGCGCAGCGGATAGCTCTCGCGAACGCGTTAGGCACCCGTCTGGTGGACACGCTGTACGTCCTGGATGAGCCGTCGATCGGGCTGCATCCGCGCGACATGGCACGGCTCTTGTCTCTGCTCGCTCGCTTGCGCGATAGCGGCAACACGGTGCTCGTGGTGGAGCATGATCTCGAAGCCGTGCGCTTGGCCGATCACATGATCGAGTTAGGACCGGCGAGTGGAGAGCGTGGCGGTACGGTTGTTTTCGCGGGACCGACGTCGCGCGCCGGCGAGAGTCCGCTCACCGGGAAGTATGTCAGCGGCGAGAAGAGCATCCCCCTACCGGCGCAGCGCCGGCGTGTCGGTCCACGCTGGCTGGCATTGTCAGGAGCGCGCGAGCACAACCTCAAGAATATCGAAGTTCAGGTCCCGTTAGGCACACTCACCGCCGTGACGGGCGTGTCTGGGAGCGGAAAGAGCACGCTGGTGCACGACGTGCTCTATCGCGCGCTGGAGCAGCGTCTCACGGGTGACACGACGGCGAAGCTGCACCTCGGCGAACGGCTCGGTGCATATGAGAGCATGAGTGGCTGGGAATCGCTGGCGGGGGTTGTGCTCATCGATCAGTCGCCGATCGGCCGATCGCCGCGCTCGAATCCGATCACGTACATCAAGGCCTACGACGAGGTCCGCCGCATCTTTGCCGATCTCCCGCTCGCGCGGCAGCGCCGCCTAACGCCGAGCACGTTCTCGTTTAACGTGGCGGGCGGACGGTGCGATGCCTGTGAAGGGGCTGGTTATCTCGAGATCGAGATGGTCTTCATGGCCGATGTCTTTGTGCCGTGCGAGCACTGCGCCGGGCGACGCTTCAAGCCCGAAGTGCTCGACGTGACGTTGCGCGGCAAAAGCATCTATGACGTGCTGCAGATGACCGTCGATCAGGCGATCCGCTTTTTCCCATACGAAGAGAAACTCGGTCAGGCCTTGTGGCAGCTGCAGCAGGTGGGACTCGGCTATCTCACGTTAGGGCAACCGGCCACGACGTTGAGTGGCGGTGAAGCGCAGCGTGTGAAGATCGCGCGCGAGCTGACGCTGGCGGCGAAGAGCGGAGGCAAGAAGCTGTACATCATGGATGAACCCACGACCGGCCTGCATCTCGACGATATTCGCAAGTTGACTGACGTCCTGGACCGGCTGATCGACGCGGGGCACACGGTAGTGCTGATCGAACACAACCTCGATGTGATCAAACGCGCCGATTGGGTGATCGACCTCGGACCAGAGGCCGGCGCGGCCGGCGGCGAAGTTGTTGCCACGGGTCGGCCCGAAGACGTTGCGCTCGTGGACGCGTCGCACACCGGTCGTTGGCTGCGCAGCGTGCTTGGAACCGGGAGCAAATCGGGCGTACGGAGTAAGGCGCAAGGCGTAAGGGGCGAGTTGAGAGTAGCTCGTTAGGCTCGATCTCCTTGACCCTTTACCCGTGACCCGTGACCCTGAGGCAACCGTGCCTCCTGTATCCGCCTAACAGCGCTCACCACCGTCCGCCGTGGCAAGAATCGGTTGACAAAGTTCGCCACTCGGTTTCTCGCCGCCGGGACGACGACGCGTTTGCCGGCAAACATCGCATCAAGTCCAATCTCGGCGACGTCACTCGCAGACATCTTGCTCGCGTACGCGGCCGGTGCGGACGACGCGATTCCCGCGGCGGCTTGAAACTCTGTGCGAATCGTGCCTGGACAGAGCGCGCTGACGACGACACCCGTTCCGTCACACTCCTCGCTCAACGCCTCCGAAAAAGAAAGGACGAAGGCTTTCGACGCATAGTACATTGCCATGACTGGCCCGGGTTGAAAGGCCGCCACGGATGCCATGTTCAGGATGTAGCCGCGTTTGCGCGCGATCATCCACGGGAGGACGCGCTTCGTTAGGTGCACGACCGCGGCGCAGTTGACGTCGATCAATATTAACTCGCGATCGAGATCGGTGTCGGTGAAGAAGCCGTGGGTACCAAAGCCGGCGTTGTTGATGAGCACCTCGACGTCGTCCGCGTTAGGCGCCAGCGCCGCGATCAGACGCTCGCGTTGCGCATAGTCCGCCAGATCGGCCGGGAGCGCCGTGCACTCGCCGCCGGCAGCCGCGATACGCAGGCGCAGGTCGTGGAGCCGGTCAGCGCGCCGCGCCGTGGCGAACACGTGGTAGCCGCGAGCCGCCAGGCCCATGGCTAGCTCGGCGCCGATGCCGCTCGAGGCACCTGTTACGACCGCCAATCTTGACGGGCTGATCATGGCGCCTAAGGTGCCCCCTGATGACCGGTTACCGCCAGCAGCTTTGAGAGCCAAGGTCGACGAAGGCGTTGCCGTAGCCCTCAGCGGTTTCTACGTTACCGGGTCTATTCCCGAGTAGCTCAGTCGGTAGAGCAGCTGACTGTTAATCAGCGGGTCGCAGGTTCGAGTCCTGCCTCGGGAGCTTTGCTGGGCGAAAACCTATACGGGCCATCGACACGCATGCGTATCCTGGCGATTTCCCTCGTTGCGCTCGTGCTGCCTGTGGTGGTGCAGTCGCAAGCACGCTTCGCTCGCGCCACGACGATTGGTCGCGCCGACTCCATCGTGTCGGCAACCCTCAAAGAGACGCGGCCATATCTCGTGTACACGCCGCCCTCGTACGACGACACGACAACAGCGCAGCAGCGTTACCCGGTGCTCTACTTGCTCGACGGAGATGCGCATTTCCATTCCGTCACGGGGTTGATCCAGGCGCTTGGGACCGGCGTCAACGGCACGTACGTGATTCCGGAGATGATCGTCGTCGCGATCCCCAACACCGATCGCACGCGCGACATGACGCCCACCAACGTGACGGTGGGATTTGACGGCAAGCCATCGCCGGCGTTCAAGACCAGCGGCGGCATGGGGAATTTCCTCAACTTCATCAAGACCGAGTTGATTCCCCAGATCGATCAGCGCTATCGCACCCTGCCGTACCGCGTGTTCGTGGGCCACTCGTTAGGCGGCATCACCACGATCAACGCGCTGTACACGGTCCCGGAGACGTTCAACGCGTATATCGCGATCGATCCCAGCCTCTGGTGGGACAACGCGACGCTCCTGCGCAAGGCAAGAGACGTCGTCGCGGCCGCCCGGTTGGATGGAAAGGCCCTCTACGTCGCGCAGGCGAATACGATCAATCCGGACGACAGCACGAGCAACCCGCACTTCAACGCCATCACGCGTTTCAACTCCGTGATGCGCACCTATAACCAGTCGGGCCTGCGCTACGCCTTCAAGTACTACGATGAGGACAGCCACGGTTCGGTGCCGCTCATCGCGGAATACGATGCGTTGCGCTTCATCTTCGCCGGGTATGCGGTCGATTTACAGCGCATGATCGCGTCGCCGCGCCGGCTGCCGGAGCACTTCCGCAGCGTATCGACAAGACTCGCTACGACGTTCCTCCCGTCCGAGCGACTCGTCCAACAGCTCGCCCAGATCGCGCTCTTTCAGGATACCACCAAAGCGATGGAGTTCCTGCAGATCGCGACCGAGCTGTATCCGGCGAGCTTTAGAAACTACGACCGGCTGGCGTACCTCTGGCTGGCCAAGGGCGACAAGACCAAAGCGCGCACCTACTTCGAGCAATCCCTGGGGAAGAACCCGAACAATTCGGCCACAAGGGACCAGCTGAACAAGCTGGCGCAGTAACCGACCCAAAGCCTTCGGCCTAACGCTGCCGAGTGGATGCGAGCAGCGAATCGAGTTGCTGGCGATCGTACCAGCGGCCGTTGACAAGCACACCAGCGGGCTTTCTCAGTGTCGCAAGATCCTCGAGCGGGTTCGCGTCCGCGATGATGAGATCGGCCGGCGCTCCCACCACAATCCGTCCGCGGAGCGAATCGTCCAGAAACTCTCCCACGTTTTTCGTTGCCGAGAGAAGTGCGTCAAACGCGGAAAACCCACCGTCGCGTTGCAGCGTCGCGAGTTCCTCGTGCACAGCGAACCCGGCAACCATCATTGGGTTCGCGGCATCCGTGCCGAGCAGAACGCGTACACCAGCGGCCCGGAGGATAGGCAGTAGCGCCACTTGAAAATTGTAGAACTCTGAGCGTGCCCGCGCCGGCCCCGATCCAGACAGCGAGCGCCACCAACCTAACGAGGATGAATCGACGTATGCCATTTCTGGACGGTCCAGCCAGTTCGCGTATTCGACGGTCCGCGCCGCGTCCAGGACACGAAGGGAAGCGATCGTCGGTGTGACCCACGCGCGTTTCCCGGTGAACAACCGGCGGGCACGATCGAGCTTGCCGGAATCGGCTCCATGACCGCCTAACGCCATCGCGATCTTGTCCATGTGCTGAATCGCTTGTCCGGCGTTGAGCACGCGCTCCAGCCCCACCGAGACGGGAATGTGGCCATCGAGACGCAGCCCTAACGTGCGCCCGGCCTCCACCAAGGCGTCGTACGCCGCAAGCGAAAGCCCGTCATAGATCTTGAGGAAATCGTACCCTGCGTCTTTGGCGTCGTGCGCTGCTTTATAGGCTTCGTCAGCGCTGGTGATCAGCTTGTGCCTGTATTGCAGCGGCGTACCAACAAGGAGGGGCGACGTCACGAGTAGCCGCGGCCCGGCGATTTCGCCACGTGCAATGCGCTCCCGCAGCGCAACGTGTGCCGGCGTGCCATTCATCTCACGGACGAGCGTCACGCCATTGGCAAGAAAGATCGGTAACTCGCGCGCGTTCGTGTGTACGTGAATGTCACTCAACCCGGGCACAATGAACTTTGCACGCGCCGCGATGCGGCAGCTGTTGACCGGGAGCGAGGGTGGGTTGATGGCCGCGACTTTTCCGGCTTGCACGAGTATCGTGGCATCGCGCAACAGAGCCGCAGAGTCCATCGTGAGGATCGAAGCACCTTCAATCGCAATCGGCGCTCCTGGCGGACATGCCGCTGGCATGGGCGCTCGTGGCGCCTCATCGGGAACGACGATCAAGAACAGCAGGACTGATGTGAATGTCATGAATGACTCGTAGAAAGAGGCACGGCGGTCACATTCTGCAGGAGGCGCTCCGCATATCGCGTGGCGGCCGGCAGCAATTGCGTGTACAGGGACGCCGCGAGTTCGCGGCACTCCTCACCGGGCCACTCGTTAGGTAACAACTCCTTCGGTAGTTCCGGATC
>JBFMFA010000063.1:0-9994 GCA_040753195.1 Gemmatimonadota bacterium
GCGTCGAGCGAGCGCCGCCAGGTGCCCCGGCGTCGTGAAGGATGCACGACGGAAGTGTCTCGTTAGGTGCGCCTGATCAGTGTATCCCAGCTCATACGCGACCGCGCTCAGTGGATGACCACGGATGATGAGGTCGTGCGCCTGCGCAACACGGACCTGCGCAAAGTAGCTGTACGGCGGAAGCCCAACGGCGTTATGAAACGCGCGAATGAAATAATACGAGCTGAGGCCTGCCCCGTTGGCCAGGTCGCCGAGTTTGACCCGATGCGGCGGCGCGTGCATTATGTGGGCACGTGCCGTCTCGATGCCGGTCGTTGCGCGCGATTCGCGCCGCTGCGGCCGAACGGCGTGGCGTTCACGCAGATGACGACACAGCTCGGCGATCGCGTTGCGGCTGCGCGTGGCGCTGTGGGCCTCAACGAGGAGCGCGTGCACGCTTCGGATGGACGCGGCCAACGCGTCGTCGTCCAGCACCGGCAATCGGAAGTTGAGCAGTGTACCGCTCGCACCCGTCGTGTCGCGCAAGGCAGCGCGCACGACCGACTCGGTCGGGTACAAGTACGTAAAGGACCACCCGTTAGGCGACGTGGCCAGTTCGGTATGAACGACGTACGGCGGCAGGGCCAAGACCGCGCCGGGACGCGCGACCCAACAGTTATCGCCAACGGTAATGCTCACCTCCCCCTCTTCGACGACGCCTAACACATACGCCGCGTGTACGTGCGGTTGCAGTTGTGTGGTGAACTGCGTGCCGCGCAAAAAGGCGAAGCCGCCGAAAAGATCGGTGCGGCCGAGGTCAGCAGCGGCGTGCGTGTGAGCTTTCATGTCGTGTGGCGATGCTGCGGTCCATCGGTGGTATCCAGCTACACCCGTCGGTGGTTGGTAGTTGTTACGACCGACTGATTACACCCGGACACTGCAATGGTGTCGCCGGTGCCGTCAACCGACGTGGACACGAATGGTCACCCGGGCCTGGATCGAACCGCGCGTCGACCCATGCGCGGCCATACCACCTCTCGGCGATCCGGACCTCGCGCCGCCGCTTACCGGGTGCGGAGCCGTGCTACGAACTCCCGCAGCTCCTTCTGGAACGCCACCGGCTGATCGAGCCAGATGTTGACAGCCGCGTTAGGCACCGTTCGTATCGTAAAATTGCCCCTGGCACGGGCCGGTGTCCAGCTGTCCTGAAAGAACGGCTTCAGGTACGGTGTCCGTTTGTCGCTGAGCACCGCGTCGCTGAAACCGGGCTGCAACACCAGCGCTGGGACCCGTACGCTGTCGAGCTTCGGCGCGAATTCAGTCGCGTAGAAGTCCGAGAGGTAGCGAATCATGATAGGCAGCGGAACGCTTGCCTGTTCGCTCCAGAGTGGTGCGGCGCGTGCCGAATCAACGGAGAACGTATGCGCGAGGTAGTTGTTCGCATGCCACGTGGAGTCCGTGACATACCGAAAAAACCGTGGCACCCAGGCGCGATCGACGGACGCGGCGCGTTGCTCTGGTGTCGCCGGCGTACGGCCAGTGGTATCCTCGCGCGAAGGCCAGTAACGACTCAGCTCACCACCTAACAAGACGATTCCTCGAATGCGCTCGTCGTGCTGACCGAGCGCCATGGCGACGTGAGTTCCGATGAGAAAGTGGCCCAGGACGATCGCATCATGGACGTTGCGGTTAGCGAGCGCCCGCGCGACGTAGGCTGCGCTGCGGGTGATCCACGGCGTCGTCGCGTGGCTCACTGAGTCACCCGGCATCGGCCAACCCGGTGTGCCGCCAAAGCCTGGAAGGGTGACGAGATACGTGGTGTACTCGCGCGCATTCGCCGTGGCAAAGTCGCGGAAAACGTCGGCGCTGAACCCCCACCCGCCGATGAACACGAGCGTCGTCCCACCGGTGCCGACCTTTTCGATGCGGCCGGCGTTCTCGTCGGTCGCCGCCGTATAGCCGTTAGGGTACTGGATGTTGTTGCGGGTGCGGTCGAGCCCAGGCTGCGCTCCGGCGCTCACGGCGGTCACGAGCAGGCTTGCGACATAGAGCCTAACGCCGAACAGGATCATGCGCTCCGGATACGTATGAGTTTGGCGCCGGCGAGCGCGGCGGCGGGGCAGGACAGCAGAAAATACAGCTGCCACAAAAACGGCATGCTCGCGCCGGCGTTCAGCATCCAGTGCACGACCATGCAAGTGGAAATCGCAGCGAGCGCTACATCCGCGCCGCGTCGCATCCACGACGCGAACATGCCGCCTAACAACATGGTGCACAGGCCCAGAAGACCGACGAACCACGGACTGCCCGAAAGCGCAGCAGGGAGCACGGGCCACACGAGGGCCGCCGTGGACTCCTCGATTTTCACGATGCCGTACGCAGCACCTCCGGCGGCGAGCGTCGCAATCCAGCTCCCGCGACAGAAAACCAACCACACAATGGGTGCGACCGAGCGCAACACCTGACGCCAGAACCACACCGAAGCGTTAGGTTCGCCCGCGCGCCGTCGCAACATCTGCTCTTCGACGAGATCGCCGAGTATCGCGTCGCGGTCGTCCGCGGGGAGGAAACGCTGCAGCAGCCACAATGCCCCCTTCATGTGGCGCTCCAGCGCGTTTTGAGACCGGCACTCATGCTGCGCATTGCTTGCTGTGTCGCACGCAGCGCGCGTTCGCCCGCCGCTTCGATGCGGAAGTGACGCTTGGCGCGCCCCCCGCGCTCGGGCGTCGGGTCGCCCACGGCAGAGGAGACATGCCCTTTGGACTCCAATCGTTCGAGCGTCGCATAGACAGCACCGATCGAGAGGTCGCGCCCGGTGCGCGCTTCGATCTCTCTCCGTACGGTCATCCCGTACGCATCGTCGCCGAGCCGTATGAGGGCGAGCAGAACAATCTGCTCCAAGGATCCGAGGAGTTCACCGCGCGCCATATGTTCGCTAGAATAAAACAAATCAACGTTCTTCGGCAAGGTCCCGATTCATGCCAGACGATAGAGAAGAGATCGAGCGCCTCCACGAGCGCGATATGCGCGCGTCCAAGGCACGGCACTACGCCACGCTACGGACCCTGATGTCGGACGACGCCGTCGTGCTGCCGCCCGGTGGTCGCGCCATCCGTGGTAGATCACAGATCGATGCTGGCTTTGCGAAGATGGGAAGCGTCGAGCCTGACGCGGATGTGCTCGAGTATCGCTTCGAGTGGGAAGAAGTGCGCATACTCGGCGATTATGCGTATGAGTGGGGGTACATCCACGGGCGCGAGCGCGATCGCAAAACCGGTGCGGAAACGACATCCGCCTATCATGTGATGCGCATCCTGCAGCGACAGGCGGACGGATCATGGAAGGTGCACAGGACGATTTGGAACGACTGCGCAGTGCCGCGTGGCTCACAGTGATGATGTCGAGGAAACTCGAGGCTTGTTTCATCGCCACGGGCTACCGAGTTCTGCGAGAGCATGTCAAACGCGACTCTTCATCGCGATGCGCGAGTGACGACTCTACCGATGGCGAATGGTGGTGCCGGCGCGTTTCACTGGTCGCCGGTTGCCGGCGGACTGTTTGCGTTCGACGGCAATCAGCTGCGCTCGTTGCATCCGATGCATCTGCACACGTGGTACTCGATCTATGTCGTGACATCGGGGAGCGTGAGGTTGTGGTGTCGCGATCGCGAGTGGGTCGCGACGCCGGGCATGGTCGTGCTGTTGTCTCCGTACGAAACGCATGCGGAGTTTTACAGTCCGTTCGAGGGGTGTTCGTTTCGCGGCGTGTACCCAATTCACGCGCGACTGCGCGCAGTGTTAGGCGATTCACTGGATGCTCGGTCGTTTCTGCGTTTTCGTCACCCTGTCCTTGACGAACCGGGACTGGCCGCGAAGGTCCTCGTGCTGTGTGAATCGCTGCGGAGCGCGGGAGTACAGCGCCGTGGTGAATCTGTTCTCAGTGCTTCGCGCCGCGGCGGCCGGGTCAAACGTGCCCGACGACGGTGAACATCGCGCCGTGTCTCTCGTTAGGCAGTACATCCAGACCTGTCACGCCGCCCCGCCGACGGTGAAGCGGATGGCGGAGATAGCGGGCATCAGCCGTTTTCATCTGAGTCGCGTATTTCGCGATGCCGTCGGGCTCTCGCCGTACGCGTATTACTCCCAGCTGCGACTGGCGCGCGCGCAGTACCTGCTGCACGTGGGCGCCAACGTCACGCGAGCGGCCGCGGACCTCGGATTCACTGACCAGAGCCACCTCACGAGACAGTTCGGCTCGCGGCTAACTACCACACCAGGCCGGTAGGTGCGGGCGGTGCGTGGCGCGTTGCTCCGAGGCGGCGCGTCCGCCGAAAGCTGGTCCAGCCTTCACGAATAGCGACACGACAGCACGATCGTTCAATTCGAACGCCAGGGCACAGCGCATTTTCGTGCGCAACAATCCCCGGCCTTGTCATGACGATGCGCGCCCCGCGTTTCGGTTTGCTTTTCATCAGCCTCGCGTGCGGTGGGTCGGGCGGACCACCGGCTCCAGCGCCCGTGACGTTCAGCGGCACATACAGCACACGCGTGACGCTCGCGCAGAGCACGTGCGGGACCGTCGTCGTACAAGACAATCCGACAGTCGTCACGCATAACGCGACCACACAGGCGGTGACGCTGACGCACGCCGGCATCACCTACAGCGGCACGGTCCAGGCAGACAGTTCGTTCAGCACGGAGCCGCGTCCGGTCGAGGTGAACGACGGATCTCAATACATCATCCAGATCAGCGGGCGCTTTCGTGTGCGCGCGTTCGAAGCTGACGCAACCGTAGACCGCGCGCGCCAGGGCGCTACATGTCGCTACGTCGTGCGCTTGGTCGGGGCTCTGCGTTAGCCGCCTAACGCAGCTGCGTGCGGATCCAGTTGACCACAGTCGGCAGCAGCTGCGGATCTTCGCGAAATAGCGGGACGCCGTGACCCGGTTTGTCCATCACGCGCAAAACCGTGGCAGGGTTCGTAGAAGTTGCCGTGATCGGACGCATATGAGTCTCGGGGCTTTCTGCCGTGCTTGCCGCCGCAAAAATCGGCATATCCGGCTGAGCACTGAGGTAAGCCAATCCACCGGGGGTCGTCGGCCCTGACAGCAAGAACAGCGCTTTGATCTGCCCCGAGCGGCGCGCGAGCTGGATCGCGTTGTTGACGCCGCAGCTGGCGCCTGCCGCTCCGATGCGCTGTTTGTCGACTCCTGGCTGCGCGATCAGCATCGCCAGGGCAGAATCAATATCGCTTGTTAGGTATCTCCGGTTATCGCTTGAGCGCGGGCTTTCTCCATAGCCACGATAGTCGAACGTCAGAGCGTGAATGCCTTGCTGCGCCAGCGTCGTGGCGAGTGCGTCCCAACTCTGCCGATCCATGTTGCATTGGTGGAGCAGTAGCATGCCCGGCCCGGGTTTGCCGGCTGAATAGAGTGTCGCGCGAAGCTTTGCTCCGTCCTCGGCGACGATGTCGAGATGTGAGCGCGTGTCCTGCGCGCCGGCGCAGCGAGGAAGAAACACACTCAGCGCTTGAACAGTAAAGCCGCTTACAATCAGCAACTGCACAACGGTGGACGAAGGACGGGACATGAGCGGCTAGGTAGCGTTAGATGCGTCAACTCAGCGAAGGCTCGCACCCTATCTGTCGTTCAGGGTCGCGATCACCGCGTGACGACGCGACAAAGGAACGTCTTCGGATCGTGCACATCAATCACATCGTGCGGCGGCACGGTCTTGTACGTTTTTGCTTTGCGTCCACCGCGCCATGTGCAGCGGCAAGGTCGAGAACGCGGCGATCTCTCAAACAGGCGTGTGGATCTCGGAGGAGCGTGTCGCGCTGCGATACCTAACGACTCTCGCAAGAATTGATCAGTCGGCTCTGAGCGCTTCCGTCGGGCTCAGCGTCGCGGCGCGACGCGCCGGAATCCACACCGCCGCGACCGCCGCGAGCAGCACAGGGACGAGCGCCGCGGCGAAGATGCCCGCATGGCGCGGCGCCAGATTGTACAACAGCGTGGCCATGACCTGCGCGCTGAACCACGCGCCGAGGAGGCCGACGGCTGCGCCGGCGGCGACGACGCTTAGGCCTTCGCGCATGATCTGACGCAGCACCTGGGCGCGCGTCGCTCCGAGGGCAAAGCGCACGCCGAGCTCACTGCGGCGTCGGGCGACGGCGTACGCCAGGGTGGCGTAGAGGCCGAGCATGGTGATGCCGAGCGCGGCGCCGGCGAGCGTCGCGAGACCGCCGGTCAGCACGCGGCGCGGCGCGCGGATGCTCGTTAGGCGCTCGCTGAACGACGCGAAGGCATCATTGCCGCCGATCGGCAAGTCCGGCTCCACGGCCAGCATCGCGCGCCGGATCGGCTCCCGCACGACATTCGGATCGCCCGTGGTGCGCACCACAAGACTTCCCCATTGCCAGAGGTCCCACGTGTACGGGACGTACACTTCATCCGGAATGTCGGTCTCCTGACCGTAGTGCCGCACGTCGCCGGTGACACCGATGACGGTGCCCGCGATCGGTTGACCGAAGGACGGAAGCCAGCGCGCGCTATGGTAGACCGTGACGCGCTTGCCGATGGCGTTCTCGTTAGGCCACAGCCGACGGGCAAGCCGCTGGTTGATGACGAGCTGGCCGTTCGGTGAGCTGAGGTCCGCGTCGCTGTACGTGCGGCCTACAAGAACCGGTATGCTTGCCGTCGCAAAGTAGTTCGGCGTGACGGCCTTGAAGTTCGCCTGCGGCGGATTGTCGCTTTCCGTCAGACCTCCTTCGCGAACGACGCGCGTGGGGTACGCCGCGCGGCTGAGCGGTGCATGGTTGGCGAAGGCGACCGACTGCACGCCGGGGACTTGACGCACGGCAGCCATCAGCTCGTCGTAGAGCACCAACGTCCGCTCGCGCGAGTCGTACTTCTGGACCGGTGGCGTAACGGTGACCACGCTGAGCCGATCGATGCTGAACCCGACCGGCGTGTCGATCACGCGCTTCAAACTGACGAGTAGCAGGCCGGCGCCGACGAGCAGCATGGCCGCGACAGCTACCTGCCCGCCGATGAGCGCGCGCTGCCAGCGCGCCGTGGCACGGCTCACCCCGGGTTGGGCGCGAGCGGTGCCTAACACGTCGGTCAAGGAGCGCGGCGTCGCTCGTAAGGCAGGGACGAGTCCGGACGCGACACCGATGACGAGCGAGAAGACGAACGCTCCGATCAGGAACGTCGCATCCAGCTGAACCTCCGTGACGCGCGGGAAGAGGTCAGGATTGCTTTGCTGTACGACCCTGACGATGCCATACCCGAAGGCGACGCCGCCCAGCGCCCCGATCGCGGCGAGCGTGAGTGACTCGGCAACAAGCAGCCGCACAATGCGACCGCGACTTGCCCCGATCGCGGCACGCACCGCCAGCTCGCGAGCGCGCGTCATGCCGCGGACCAGCGTGAGCACCGCGACATTGGCGCTGCCTAACAAGAGTAGAAGCGCAGCGGCCCCGGCGAAAAGGCCGATGCGCGGCACCAGGCTCTGACCGGAGCTGGCATTGGTGAAGCTCGTGATGTATTCCGTCATCGGAACGAGCGACACGCGCGTCCAGTCCCTGTTCTCGTCGGGGAACTGTTGCGCGAGCCGCACGGCGATGGCAGCGAGGTCTGCCGTCGCCTGGGCCGGCGTGACGTTGTCCTTCAGGCGGGCGACGACGCGGCTGTCGGCGTGATTGCTTCGCAAGCCGAGCATGCGCTGCATGGCCGGCGGCGCAACGGCCAGCGGCATCCACACCTGCGCCCATTCGGGGAAGGCGAACGCGCGTGGCATGACGCCGATCACCACCGCGCCGCCGTCGCCTAACGGGATCGTACGTCCGATGATGTCGCCTCGCGCTGAGAACTTCTCACGCCACAGTTGTTCCGACAGGACGACGACACGTTCTCCGCGGGTGTCGGCGGCAAAGTCGCGGCCCAACATGGGTTGGGCGCGCATGATCTCAAAAAAGGTCCCTTCGGCGAACGCCGTGAGCACGGGCTCGGGACCCGTCGGCTGGCGCAGGAGGAGCTGCGTTCCGGTGACGTATGTGACGCCGGCCAACGTCGCGGCGCTCGCGCGCCAGTCCTCGACCGTGGGATACGACGCGAGCCGGCGTGCGCCGCGCTGGTCCGCCTCGAAGAGGACGGCCAGCTGGTCGGCGCGTCCGTAGGGGAGTGGAGCGAACAGCGCGCGTTGGGCCACGGCCAGCGCGGCGAGTCCGACGCCCATGCCGACGGCGAGAACGACGACGCTGACAACCGCATAACCAGGGGAGCGCCAGAGGTTTCGCAGAAACTGGCGCATGTCCAGCAAAACGTGGCTCATCGGTTGTCCTCGCCTAACGCGGGCTACGTGGCCTTGAGAGTCCCCTCGACGAGCTGTGCCATGCCGACGCCTTCAGCCTCGGCCTGGAAGTTCATCACCGTGCGATGGCGCAGGACGTGGAATGCGACGGCGCGGACGTCATCCAGATCCGGGACGGGGCGCCCTTCCATCGCGGCACGGGCCTTGGCGCCTAACGTAAGGAACTGCGACGCACGCGGCCCCGCTCCGTAACTCACGTATTTCTTGATCTCGGCCGTGGCATTGGGATCGTGCGGCCGAGTCGCACGCGCGAGACGTACGGCGAAATCGACGACCGTCGGCGGCGTGGGAATGCGCCTAACGAGCTTCTGCATCTGCAGCACCTGCTCGCCCGTGAGTACGGGTTTGATCTCCGCCACCGTTTCACCGGTGGTCGACGTGACAATCTGCTCTTCCTCGGCCTTCGACGGATAGTCGAGACGCAGCTCGAACATAAAGCGGTCCAGCTGCGCTTCGGGGAGGTGGTACGTCCCTTCCTGTTCGATCGGGTTCTGCGTTGCGAGCACGAAAAACGGATTCGGCAGCGTGTACGTCTGTGCCGCGACGGTCACTGTGCGTTCTTCCATCGCCTGCAGCAGGGCGGCCTGGGTTTTCGGTGGCGCGCGGTTGATTTCGTCGGCCAGTACGACGTTCGCAAAAACTGGCCCTTGCACGAACTTGAAGACGCGGCGACCCGTGGCGTGATCTTCCTCGAGCAGCTCCGTGCCGGTGATGTCGCTCGGCATCAAGTCGGGCGTGAACTGGATACGCGAGAAGGTCAGGTCCAGCGCCTGAGCGACCGTGCGGATCATGAGCGTTTTGGCAAGGCCGGGCACGCCGACGAGGAGCGCGTGGCCGCCGGCGAGGATGGCGCCGACGAGGTTCTCGATGACGTCGAGCTGTCCGATGATGCGGCGGCCAACCTGGGCCATAAGGGTACGCTTCGCCGCCGAGAGTTGTTCGAGGAGTTCACGGTCGCGGCGTTCGTCAGAGCCAAGCGATTGAGCAGGGACGGCCATTACTGAGAGTAGGTTTGGGGAGAGGCGTAAAGGCGCTAGCCGTAAGGCGGAAGGCGTAAGGCGGAAGGCGTAAGGCGTAAGGCGTAAGGCGTAAGGCGTAAGGCGTAAGGGGCAAATTACGCGATGTTACGCTCGGGGATAAGGGTATTGGCGTGGTGCGAAAGGTTGCCCTCCCAGTGGCTGCACATGAGCCAGTCCGGGAGGCGTCCACAGGCGTCGTTAGGCAATGTCAGGAATCGGTCATTCCCGTGCGGCGCGGGTTTCCGAGGCGTGCTTCGGCGGATAGAAAAAAGCGCGTGCACGTAACGGGTTTTGTGATGCTTCGCTCAACCGCGGTCGCCGTGTCCCTGCTCGGGGCGGCGGTCGTCAGCGCGCAGACGTCGGGCTTTCTGAACATCAATCCGTCGTGGTCGCCGGACGGACGGCAGCTGGTCTTCGAAAGCCGCCGCCACGGCGGCGTTGTGCTGTACGTCATAAACGCGGACGGGAGCGGCGAGCGTCGCCTCACGTGGACGAACGCGGAGGACACGCACCCGGCATGGTCGCCCGACGGATCACGCATCGTGTTCGATTCGAATCGCGACGGCGTCTGGAACGTGTACAGCATCAAGCCTGACGGGACCGACGAACGCCGCCTCACGTTT
>JBFMFA010000064.1:0-9892 GCA_040753195.1 Gemmatimonadota bacterium
TGCCTAACGGATTGGCGTTCTGCTGCGTGCGCAGTGCCGGATCATATTCGACCTTTCGTTCCTTAGCAGCGGTGAGGAACGATGCGAAACAGGGGAAGTGGCCACAAGAGCGCACGCCAGCAGCAACGCCGTGTTAGGCAGGTGGGCTGCGCCGGGGCCTGCACCATGAGCATCGATGGAGTTTTCGGCGCAGCCCGAGATCAGGGTCTCTCCTTGCGGTGGCGACGAATACTGACACGACCCTAGCGCAGCATGTGCGAGCGCGACGGGACACAGTGCGGCGCGCGGCGCCGGCTGACGAACGAGAGGCAACAGCGCCGTAACGTCGACGGAACGACGCGCCGCGCGCCGCTGACTAACGCGCGCGAGCTCGTGGCGCGACCTGCGAACCCAAGTTCCCATCACCCACCTCCACGACAAAAGCAACTAAAGTATTGAAAGCGATGCTTGCACTCTGCCTAACGGATTGGCGTTCTGCTGCGTGCGCAGTGCCGGATCATAAACAACCTTTCGTTCCTTATCAGCGGTGTGGAACGATGCGGAACGCGGAGCACGGCCACAAGAGCGCACGCTGCAGCAACGCCGTGTTAGGCAGGTGGGCTGCGCCTAGGTCTGCCCCACGGGCAGGTACGGAGTTTTCGGCGCAGCCCGAGACCAGGCTCTTCCCTTGCGGTGGCGACGAATTCGGACACGGCCCGAGCGCAGCGTGTGCGAGCGTGACGGGACAAAAGGCGGCGCGCGGTGCCGACCGACGTACCCAAAAACACCGCGACACAACCTCGACGAGATGACGCGCCGCGCGCCGCTGACTCGAGCGCGTGAGCTCGTTGCGCGACCTGCGAACCCAAGTTCCCATCACCCGCCTCCACGACAAAACCAGCTAAAGAATTGACAGCGATGCTTGCGCACTGCCTAACGGCGTGCCGTTCTGCTGCGCCGCATATCATAGTTGGCGCGCATGGCGAAGCGCATGCGCGCCCTCGACCAGAGTCTGCGGCGACTGCAGCAACGGCTTGTTAGGCTGCCGGCTTGCGAAGTAGCACATGTGTGCTACATTACGGGATATGGTCAAGGAAATCAAGCTCCGCCAGGTCGGTGGCTCAGTGGGCGCGACGCTCCCGAAGGACATGACGGAGCGCCTGCATCTGGCCGTGGGCGACACGATACTCGCGGTGGAAACGGAGCGTGGGATTCTACTGACGCCGTATGATCCGGAGGTCGAGCAAGGCCTGGCGATCGCGGCGCGGGCCGCGAAGCGCTACCGCCACGCCCTGCGCGAACTCGCGAAGTAGCGCGCTGAGTGCGCGAACCCAAGTGGGTTCCTCGCGTCGTCGTAGAAGCGGCGCACTTCGACCAGATTCGCACGCATGGTGGGCTCGCTGGCCTGCGTGATGAATCGGCGCTGGAGAGCGCGCTCGCGCGGCCGCGCAACCGACTCGCGTATGGACGAAAGCCAGACTTGGCACGGCTGGCCGCGGCGTACGCGTTCGGGTTGGCGCGCGGTCATCCGTTTCGCGATGGGAATAAACGCATCGCCTTTCTAACGGCGGTGGTGTTTCTCGGACTGAACGGCTACGAGTTGGAGGCGACGGACGATGAAGTCGTCGCGCAAATGGTGGCGCTCGCGGCAGGCCGCGTTAGCGAAGCCCGATTAGCCACATGGATGCGCCAGCACATGCGACGCCAGTCAGACCCGGCAGCCTAACGGACATGGCGTTCAGCTGCAGCGCATATCATAATTGGCCGCCGTGGCGAAGCAACACGGCGGCCGACCGCCAGAGTCTGCGCTGACTGCTGCAACGCCTTGTTAGGCAGCTTCGTGCAGATGGAGGCCCCTGGGCCCACCATAAAGCCACTCGTCGCTCGCGCGGATGCGCAGATACCAGCTTGACTCGTCGCGTGGATCATTCGCGAAGGATGATACGCTATAACCACCGGTCAAGCGCAATGTGATGTCGCCGGTTGCCGAATCCAAAAGTAGATCGACAACCTCGAGACCGATCAGAACGTCAATGAGGTCAGCGACCGCGGCCCAACCTGTTGGTTCATCGCGGTCCGAAGCCTGACCCGAACCTGTTATCACTCCAGCCGGGCCAACCAAATGCCAGGAAGGGTCGAAGCTAATGATGAAGCCCGCACGTGGATCATCGCTCGTAGCAATCCACACTGACACTGTGTTGCCAGCGAGTTGGCGATCTGTCACGCGCAGCCCAACTAGTGTGCCACGGCAACGATGGAATAGTTCTAGCGGAGTCATGTCGTCGGGATGCGAAGCTGCCTAACGTACATGGCGTTCAGCTGCGCCGCGGTCAATAGAGGCGCACATGGCGAAGCACATGTGCGCCATCCTAACGAGTCCGCGGCGGCTGCTGCAACGCCTTGTTAGGCTGCATCGACGTCAAGGGTCGCTCCTAGCGACGCGTACGGAATCTCGGATTCGAACGGGGCATACAATCGCGCAAGCTGTGCTGGAGAGATGCGCGATGAAGCAGTTAGAGCAAAGGCGACTGCCTCCGCCGCCGTCGCGACACCTGGATAGGCAGTACGGTAAAGTAGAAGAAGACTATCTAGCGCGAGCCAGGCCTGCGCGAGCGTTCGGGAATCTGAGTCTGCTGACGGGGCGGCGATGCGCTGATCCAATGCTGAGCGTTGCGCATCTGACATCGGCGCGCGGAACTCGACCTGCAACTCGTGAATCACACCGAGGATTGTGGTTACTGCACGAGGCAAAAACGGACTCACGGCCGTTAGTCCGGTGGCCCAGTGTTTTCCGCGTACCACAAGCGCTTCGAAGTGGTCTCCGCCGAGAGTAGGGACGCGGGCAGCAACCCGATCCCAGCTACCGGCATCAAAGGCGGCCAACCGCTTTACGAAGTGAGCAAGCTTGATCGACTGTGTATTCGCCATACTCATGACGCGTCCGGTCCCGATGCAGCCTAACGGCGTGCCGTTCTGCTGCGCCGCACTCCATAGAGGCTGCGCTGGCGCAGCACAGCGCAGCCAACCATCAGAGTGTGCGGCGACTGCAGCAACGGCTTGTTAGGCGCCCGGCAGGGCCCATCGTTCACGTCGGCGTCGCTCTTCATCGAGTGCCTCCACTACGCTGTCGTAAGCCGGAACGGCGGGATCCGCATTGGCCCGCTTGAGAGCTCGCGCTGCCAAGCCCAACCCGAGCAGCACGCCAAAGGACGGCAGCAACGCGAAAATGAGGCGGTCGCGCAGCCACCACGAAAGGGGGAGACCGGACGTCACAATGCCAAAGACGGTGAGGCCGCCAAAAGCAAGCAACGCGGGCGGCACTACGAGTGCGACGACGTTCAACAGTCGACGGCCACGTCGGCCGCAGCGTGCGCACAAGAAGGAGCCGGCCAGAACGAACATGGCATCTGGCTCGGCCGTGAAGGGGAGATAGCGTCCACACGTGCCGCACTTTACCTCGCGGTTGCGCCGCCGAGCGCGGCGCAGGAGGAAACGGGCATAGAGAGTGACCGGTACGGCGGCGACAGCGGTGAACAAACCGCTGGCAGCAGGGACGAGTGCGAGGGACAGCGGATTAATCATTGGTTCCTCTTTCGCCGGTGCGCCTAACGGCGTGCCGTTCTGCTGCGCCGCATATCATAGTTGGCGCGCATGGCGAAGCGCATGCGCGCCCTCGACCAGAGTCTGCGGCGACTGCAGCAACGGCTTGTTAGGCTGCACGCTTCATCCATGAGCAAAAGCGCTTTCGCTTTCAAACATAGTGCTAAGCATCTCTGCTTGAATCATCGCTCCGATTTCCGTGACACATAGCCAATGAAGAGAACCCTTAGACGGATCTTCGTGTTTCTGGGGAACGTGTACAATATCAACGTAGAACTGGACAACGAAGCCACGTGAGCTACCGGATGCCTCAATCATGGCGGCTCGTGCGGTGTCGTACAGTGCGCGGACTGCGGGCCTCCACTTGTTAGGGTCACCGACCGGAAACTGGATAGGTTTACCGCGAATCTCGTCAAATATCGACGCTAAAAAGCGGTTCCACGAATCATGCGACTTTGTGAATCGTGCGTGGATATCGTGATTCGCTAGAAGTTCTCGCAGTTCCCGACGTAGTTGCGCGGTGGACAGTTGCTTTGCGATGCTCTCGATAAGGGGAGCGAGACTGCCTGACGGGTCGTTCGACGTTCCTCTGAGACTTGCCGCGAGGTGCTGATTGACTTGCGCAAGTAGCTCGTAACCGGCCGTGGATCCAGTAATGCGCGTGTGAACACTCCAGTTTGCGTAGAGGCGGAGAGTTGAGTAGCGCGACTCATCAAGAAACTCAAGCAGCTCTCTCGTCCAAACCAAGACGTGGAGACCACTGGGGGTTTGGTCTGGGTGTAGAGATCCTAGATATCGTCGCAACTTTGGCCGCGGATCCTGCGCCAGTTTGCGGGTCGGTTGACTGCCGGTTGACTGCGCACTTGTGTCGATCTTCTTCGGTGGTTCGCGGCTCCGTAGCTGAGGCGGCTCACTTGACTGCTGAGGCGTCATTTGCTTCCCTGCACGAAGGAGCACCCAAGCCACCACTACGAGGACGGCAGCACCGGTCAGCGCGCGTGCTGTTTGTACCCGCGCGATGTCCATGGGAGGAAAAAGCAGAGGTGCAAGTGTCGGCCTGTCCACGAAACGGATCATCGCCGCGCTAAACCAGAATAGCCCTAACGCTAGAGAGAATCCGCCGAGAATCAGCCGCAATCGGCCAGGAGATTTCATTGTCTGTTGCCGAAGCTCCCGTCGTGCAGCCTAACGGCGTGCAATTCTGCTGCGCCGCATATCATGGTTGGCCGCCGTGGCGCAGCCCGCGGCGGCCGACAACAAGAGTTTGCGGCGTCTGCAGCAATTGCTTGTTAGGCTGCACACAAAGTTAGAATATGCGAGCATACACTTCCGGGTACTTCTTGCGGAACCAGTCGATGCGACTCCGCTCGCCCTTGGTATAACCAAACTCCTCGTAGTAGCTCGACAATAATTGCCACATTGGAGTAGAAACGCCGAATGACTTCGATTCTACGGCTTGATACAGCGTCAAGAACTGTTGGTGAGTGTCCTGTCGGTACGTGATCGATCTTCGAAGGCCAAGGTCGTAGTGATTCTCTGCCTTCCTGCCTTTCTTGCGCCTATGGTGGTCTGGCCAATCGCCCATGAGCGTGAGCGCGTAGCGCACGAGGCCCTCGACGACGCCTGGCCAAATGTCGTCATCTTCGGTCGCGGCCTTGTGTGCAGCCGTTAGGCTAGCAGCGAGTAAAAGCTCATGGAATCCGTCGGTTCGAATGTTCGCACGCTGATACCTGTCCAGTTCCCGCAGAAGCTTGAGAATGGTCTTACGCCATTGCGCATCGGTTCGTGACAACTCCGCAGCCTCGGAGGAGTTCTCACCAAAGAGCCGACCCATCAGGTAGAACATGGCTCGTGGCATTGCTCGCTTTTTGGAGCTGGAACGACGTCTTATCCCCATGGCTTCTCCTCCGCCCATATCTGTCGTGTGCAGCCTAACGACGTGCCGTTCTGCTGCGCCGCATATCATGGTTGGCACGCATGGCGGAGCACATGCGTGCCCTCGACCAGAGTCTGCGGCGACTGCAGCAACGGCTTGTTAGGCGGCTGGGCACAATCATATCAGCTCACCCAGCCACGGAAATGCGAACGTTACAGACCAGGCGAACAGGAGAAACTGGGCCATCAGATGACCCCACCAAGAGTCGGCTCGGCGTGCGAAAATGAGACATCCAAAGACGGTCGCAAGCCAGCAAACGCTGACAATGGCGTAGAAGAGCAGGGTGCGAGATCCCTGGTACTGCAGGCCGTAATGCCAGCCTGCTACAAACCAGGCCGCGGAACAGAATGCTAGGACCCCTGTGATGATGAACGTAGGCTTCGTGTCTCGGGCCCTACCCTTCCGTAGTGGACGGGCAAGGAACCAGAAGGTTAAGCCGACTAGAAACGGATATGCAGCGTTGCCAAGTCCAACGCCGACGTTGTAGAGCTGCTCGGAGCGTTGCGCGTCTGGCAGCGTATACCACCATCGCTCTAACGGCCCAACAGTAACAGCCGCGATCAGCCACCCGGGAATTGGGAAGGGCGGTAGATGGATGGTCGCTAAGGCCAACGCGCCCGCGAAGGCGGCTGAAAGCAATACGGCGATGTTCGCAACGCGTCGAGTCATCCGTTACTCCGACCAGCCGCCTAACGACATTGCGGTTCAGCTGCGCCGCATATCATGGTTGGCCGCCGTGGCGAAGCAACACGGCGGCCGACCGCCAGAGTCTGCGGCGTCTGCTGCAACCGCTTGTTAGGCTGCGCCATGGGTCCGACTCCTGGCACTTGTTTCCCAAATTGTCGTATCAAGGGCGCGAAGCGATAGTCCGAGCTGCTTGCTAGCGTGCTCTAAGAGATAGAGTGCCTGCACGTCGGTAACGGAATGGCCGACGGCGCGCGCAACGTATCGGCGAATGTGCAAGTCTGGTTTGGTTGTCTGGGCACCGAAAAGCATGCGGAGGTACTGGAAGCCCGCGAGCCCGAAGCCGCGTATACCCACGCTGAGGTAATCGCCGGGACGGGCTTCCTGCGCCCAACGAGTCAACTTCTCGAGTTCGGTGTCCCCGGGGTGCTGCTGCGCCGCGTCGAGCGCAAAGTCCACGACCTCACTAAGGGTGCGCGCTCGTGCGGGATCCTTGTACTGCAACACCTTTTTGCAGAAATCCGCTGGTGATGTGAAGGTGTCGATGAGCGATCGGAGGTCGCCGACGCTCCGAACACCGGCGTACGAGCTCTGGAAGTGATCAAGCCTTGGCACCACGAAACGATCGTAATTTCGGTTTAATGACAGCACGCAATCGATGACGCGTAAAGGGCGACTCGCTTCCAGGCCGGATCATCGGACTCCTTGACGGACGAGAAGTCTCGGGCAAGAGCGTGTTGAATGCGCGTGCGATCGTCAGTAATCATGACGCACCTAGAGGCGCAGCCTAACGTCGTGGCGTTCTGCTGCGTGCGCAATGTCGGATCATACTCAACCTCCTGTTCCGCATCAGCGGTAAGGAACGACGCGGAAGACGGAGCTCTGCCACAAGAGCGCACGTCAGCAGCAACGCCGTGTTAGGCAGGTGGGCTGCGCCTGGGCCTGCCCACAGCATGCTGACGGAGTTGTGGGCGCAGCCCGTGAAACGCGTGTTCACCTGCGGTGGCGACGAGCTCTCACACGGCCTTGGCGCAGCTGGTGCTTGCGCGACAGGACATGAAGCGGCGCGCGGCGCCGGCCGACTAACCAAAGGCAAGAGCGCCGTAACGTCGAAGGCATGACGCGCCGCGCGCCGCTGACTGAAGCGCGCGAGCTCGTTGCGCGACCGGCGAACCCAAGTTCCCATCACTCACCTCCACGACAAAACCAACTAAAGCATCAAAAACGATGTTTGCACTCTGCCTAACGGATTGGCGTTCTGCTGCGTGCGCAGTGCTGGATCATATACAACCTTCCGTTCCTTAGCAGCGGTGAGGAACGATGCGACACAGGGAGCGCGGCCACAAGCGCGCACGCCAGCAGCAACGCCGTGTTAGGCAGGTGGGCTGCGCCTGGGCCTGCCCGTCGGATGTAAGCGGCGTTTTGGGCGCAGCCCGTGACATCGTGTTGATCCGCGGTGGCGACGAACTCTCACAGGGCCCTGGCGCAGCCGGGGCATGCGCGACGGGACATGAAGCGGCGCGCGGCGCCGGCCGACTAGCGAAGTGGATCGACAACGGAGCGTCGGATACATGACGCGCCGCGCGCCGCTGGCCCCAGCGCGCGAGCTTGTTGCGCGACCTGCGAACCCAAGATCCCATCACCAACCTCCACGACACAACCAACAAAAGAAAAGAACGTGATGCTCGCACTCTGCCTAACTCTTATTTGTGCTGAAAGGGACGGCGCAGAAATGCAGCGGCGCCCGCGTTAGGATGCGAAATCCTCGCTTCATAATCCTCCCACGATCAAGGTTGGGTGATCGTATCTGCCCATCAGCACCTGAGATAAACTGTGAGACGTTGGCTGCAATAACAATTAGTGATGCGAGGAAGTGCGCGTAATCACAATTGACGCGTCAGCGAGTCCGGGGGACCCCTGAAGCCGTCGACGCCGAGGGGATCGCACGCAACCCTACAAGACGATCCAGCGGACTCTGAACGCCAGCGCCGCGCTCAAGTACGTGCAGATAAATCATCGTCGTGCTCACATCATGATGCCCCAACAACTCCTGCACGGTGCGAATATCCGCCCCACTTCGCAACAAATGCGTCGCAAACGAATGCCTGAAAGTGTGCGCGGTCACTCGCTTGTTCACACCACTCTCCCTCGCCGCCTCGACAATCGCCCGCTGCACAGTCGTAGCGTGGAGATGATCGCGAAAACGCCGCCCCGCGGTCTCATACGTCCGCGTCGCCGGAAACACCCACGCCCATCGCCAATCACTCGTCGCCGACGGGGCTTTACGATCCATCGCATACGGTAGAGGCACATTCACCCCCAACACACGCACATCACGCAAATGCCGCCGCCTCACCAACCGCAGCTGTTCCTCCATCGCGGGCAAGAGGCTATCCGGCAAAACGGTGCGACGATCCTTCGCCCCTTTCCCATCACGCACCGTCAACACGCGCCGCCGCAAATCAACATCCTTCACACGCAACCGCAGCGCTTCACTCAACCGCAACCCACCACCGTACAACAACTCGAGAACAAACCGCACGGCCCCCGTCGTCACAGCCAGCACAGACACAATCTCGTCGGGTTCCAATACGTTCGGCACACGCTGCGGCTGGCGAGCCACTAGCGAGCGGGGAAGGGTGCCTAACGAACGATCAAGCACGCGGACATAAAGGAACTGCAGCGCGGCGCGCGCCTGATTCTCCGTCGTCGCCGCCACGTGCCCTCGCAACGCCAGTTGCTCAAGAAAGGCTCGAACCTCAACAGGCCCGCAATCGCGAGGGTGCCGAAGACCGCAGAACTTCACATAGCGCCTGACCCAGGCGACATAGGCCTCTTCGGTGCGCGGACTCATATGCCTCGCCCGCATGGCCGCGCGCAACCGCGTAATCAGTTTCGGCATGCGGCAACATGCGCCGCCAACCGACAACTACATCATCATTTTATTGCGCACCGTTCAATTCCAGCTTCCAGCAGATCGGAATCGCGGGATCCAGCGAGCTGCGCACCGAACAATACTTCTCTACCGCCAAGGTGATCGCCCGCTCCGCATGCGTGCGTTCGATACCGGCGCCATTGATTCGATACAGAATCTCCGCCCCAACCAAACGGGCAGGAGTGTCATCGGCCCGCGCCCCGCGCACCTCCATCGTCATCGACTCCACAGGAGTGCGCCGCTTCGCCAGAATATCCAACACATCGATTGCCGCACACGAGCCTAACGCGATGAGCAGCGCGTCCACAGGCCCCGGCCCAGTCTTTCCGCTGGAATCAAAACGCACCTGCGTGTGGCCGATGCGCCCAGCATCAAAGGCGCGATCCCCAGCCCACGAAATAGACACGTGGTTCACGCGACCAACGTTCACATTCTCGCAAATCGGAAAATCAACGGTCGTTGTCATGCAACGAAACGTAGCAACGACTATCGTTGTGCGCATGACGCTGGACCGCGCGTTCCTCGAACCGTACCGCTACCACATCGTGGTCTGCACGGGCGCCTTCTGCTCCCCGGAACGGGGCGGTCGCGCGCTCTACAGCCTGCTGCCGCAACTCCTCGAACGCGAAGACCTGCTCTTTGGCCCACACAGGGTCAAACGCAGCGAGACCCCCTGCCTTGGCGTCTGCGCAGGAGGTCCCGTGGTTGTGGTCTATCCAGAAGGTATTTGGTACGCGCCCGTCACACCAAAACTCCTC
>JBFMFA010000065.1:0-9886 GCA_040753195.1 Gemmatimonadota bacterium
ATCACGCCACGCACGCGCGTCATCGAGATCACGCACATCACGAACCTAACGGGACAGATCCTGCCCATTCGCGACATTACGCGTATGGCGCGCGAGAAAGGGATCGTCACTCTGATAGATGGGGCGCATGCGTTTGCCCATTTCCCGTTCACGCGCGACGAGATCGACGCGGATTACTACGGAACAAGCCTGCACAAATGGCTGCATGCCCCCATCGGGACGGGTTTCCTGTACGTTAGGCGCGACAAGATCAAGTCGCTGTGGCCGCTCATGGCGGCGCCGCCGGAGATGGACAACAACATCCGGAAGTTCGAAGAAGTGGGGACACACCCTGCGGCAAATCACAACGCGATTACGCTCGCGGCCGCGTTCAATCAACAGATGGGATTGGACCGCAAAGCCGCGCGACTGCGCTATCTGCGAGATCGCTGGGCCAAGCGTCTGCTGAAAGAGTCAGATCGTGTTCACGTCCTGACGCCGCTTAACAACACGCATTCCTGCGGCATCGCGCTGGTGAACATCGACGGTGTCGACACACCAAAGCTGCAGCAATGGCTCTGGGCCAAACACAAGGTCTTCACGGTCGCCATCGTGCATCCCGAGTTCCACGGCCTGCGGGTGACGCCGAGTGTGTATACGATGCCCGACGAGGTCGACTTGTTCGCCGATTTGATACTTAGAGCAGCGAGCCATGGCGTCCCGGCCTAAACGCCGACAGTACTGAAGCGCATCCGTTCACTACGGGGCCTTGCGCCTAACGTGCAGGAAGGTAGCCGCCGGGAGCGGCCATGGTCCTGTGGGCGCCGATTGGACCAACGCCTCGCGGCGCCCGTTACCGTTGCCTAGCCCTGCGTGACGGCTGCGTGCGCGATTTGCACCAAACTGATTGGGTCAACTGGAATATTTGCTATCACGTCGCCATTGCAGCCGAGGATCGAAACGCACTTCTCTTCAGGTTGTAGCGCACATAACTGCTGTACTTCCTGACAACTCGTGCTACTTCCTGAAGCGAGGCATCGGATTGGATGGCGGCAACAACGGCCGTCGCAGGGTCGGCGCCATTGAATGCGACGAAGCAATCGCCGCTTATGCATCCTCCAGTGCTGCAGCTGAACGGATCATCGACATCACTGTTTTGCTGGAATGCAAACGCAACGGTCTTGTTGGCGCCGCAAGGATCGCAGATGTAGTCACAGTGCACAGCGGCCGTTTTTGGCGTTGCCACTGCTGCGGTTGCACTCATAGCCGTCGGTTGCCGAAGCGTTACCAAGGCACTGACAGCGACAATACGCTGAGCCTAACGAACATTCGTCCTCCTGGTCCCCCGGTCGAGACGTAACTGCCAGATTGTAAAAGAAGGCGAGCCATCCTTGTCTGTTACTTCTCCTCCTGTCAGCTGGTGGCCAAAAATTCCAACGAACAACTCATCGAATCGTTGCGAGTTCACCACGCGCCTGGTACGCAGATCCACCACTTCAATGATGGAGTCGTAGTAGTCGTTGGCGTCATCAATCACGTACCGCGGTCGGCCCTGAACCTCGAATCGCTTTCCTAAGGCTCGCTTCCAATCGCGATCTGGAACTGCCACAAGGGTCCACAGATAATCTCCATACTGCTGTACAGAAAGCACCAATGGCTTTGGCCGGGGTGGATCGTCCTCCGTCGCCGATGTGGCCACAAACCAAGGCGCTTCGCGCTGCAATACTTCCGTGCGTGTAAGCTGCGCGCTCCATTTCTCCATCACGTATTCATCGGCATGCGCGACCCAGAAGCCATCCGGTGCGGCCCCGAAAACGCGAACTAGTTTCGCGTCATCCGACGGCCGATGTACGCGCTCGGGGAGAGCGCCGAACGACTTCAGGTAACGCAGCGAGTCGTCATACAAATGCAGTGGCTGGCCTATACCATCACCGGTGCGAAGCGCGCCGCTCGTTACTACGCGACCATCTGGTAGCGTAATCCCCCAAGGAGCTCGCGCGAGACGCCGATCAGCAACTGATCGTACGTATTTCAGGTGCGGATCGACGACCGTGACTCTGCCGACATGGGGATCGAAAACCAGTAGCGTATCGGCGCGCGTACGAAGAAGTAGCGTCGCAGCCATGAACTCGAGCGGCCCCTGACCTTTGCGCCCGACGGTGGCGATGAACCGACCGTCCGCCGCAAAACGACGGAGTAGGGTCTCGGGCCCGCCAACGTAGACAGTTACCCAGTACTCGCCCTGAGGACTGATGCTCACCGCCTTGACTTCCGAACTGCCGTCGACGGCTGCCCGATCCAATATCGTGAGCCGCTCACGCGCTATTCTGCAGGACGCGCACAGTTGGGAACCTCCAATGACTTGTGGCGGCTGTGCGGCTGCGGAGTTGCCTACGACTGCAACCAGAATGCCTAACGAATGCCACGTCATGACTGTACCCCGCTCGATCATTAGTTAGCGATGCTCCCTCGCCAGCGCTGTGCCTTACGTCACATAGAGAATCGCGGCTCCCGTTTTTCCAGGAACGCCGCCACGCCTTCGCGATAGTCCGCTGATTCCACGCACCGCGCGAGCGCATCCCGCTCGAGCTGTAGCATGGCCTCCAGATCCACCTCGTAGGCGCGGTTGAGCAAATCCTTCGCGAGTCGCAGCGACAGCGGCGCCTGAGCGCCAATTTCCGTCGCGCTACGGAGCGCGTCGTCGACCAGCGTCGCCGCGTCGACGAGCCGCGACACGAAGCCTGACGCGAGCATCTCGTGCGACTCCACCATGCGACCGGTGAGGATCCACTCGCTCGCGCGACTGAGTCCGACGAGGCGCGGCAGGCGATGCAAGATCCCATTGGTGAGAAACAGCGCACGCCGCAACTCGGGAAACGCGATGCGCGCTTGCGGTGACGCCAGTCGCACATCCGACGCCGCGGCCAACTCGGCGCCGATGCCGACCGCCACGCCGTTGATCGCGCTCACGACCACTTTGTCCATGCGCGTTAGGCGTCTCGTCAGTTCCTGATACTCCTCCACCACCGCCGCCACGCCCTCGGCGACCGGCGGGACTTCATTCAAGGCGTCGTTTTCTTTGAGGTCGCGGCCGGCGCTGAAGGCGCGCCCTTCACCGGTGAGCACAAGCGCGCGAACCGTCGGATCTCGCTCCACGGTCGACAGCACGTCCAGCAGCTCATGAATCGACTGGCGCCTGAAGGCGTTGAGCGATGCGGGTCGCGCGAACGTGATGAGCGCAACAGCGCCATGCCTCTGGAGACGCAGGTCGCTGTGCGTCATGCTAGTCCAGCAACATCCACAGGCCGGACGCGAACCCGATGATGGCGATCGCCTGCCTAACAACTTTCTGCGGCACGCGCTGCGCGGTACGAGCACCGACGTAACCTCCCGTCAGCGCGCCTAACGCCATGATGAGGGCAACCGGCCACTGCACCAGGCTCGACAATGCGAATGTCAACACCGCGGCGGCATTGATGCACAGCCCGCCCCAGTTCTTGAGTCCATTCATGCGATGGATGTTGCTGAAGCCGAGGTAGCCGAGGACGGCGAGCATCAGAATGCCGATCCCCGCGCCGAAGTACCCTCCGTAAACGCCGACGCCAAACTGGTACGCAAGGGCTCCAACCGGCGCTCGGTGCGCCGTCGGATCGGGCGCCCCGTCACCGCCCACGCTCCCGGCGCGGCCCAACGCCCGCATCACCGGCTTTTGGGCAACAAAGAGGAACGTCGCGCCGAGTACGAGCCACGGAACGATGACCTCGAAGCGGTCAGCCGGCGTCACGAGAAGAAGGGCAGCACCGGCGAATCCTCCGAGCACGCTTGGGATTGCCCAGCGCTTGGCCCACTCACGCGCCCCCGCTAGCTCGTCTCGATATCCCCAGATGCTCGCAACCTGACCGGGCCACAGTGCCACGGTACTCGTCGCGTTGGCGACAATTGGTTTTATGCCGAGTCCGACGATCGCGGGGAAGGTGATGAGCGTTCCACCGCCGGCGATCGAATTCACCGCGCTGCCGGCGAAAGCGGCGAGGAGTATCAGGACGTAACGGGTGGCGTCGAGGGACTCGGACACACTGAGTGCTGAGTGCTGAGTTTTCGGCTTGGAGTAACGCCGAGTTTGCAGTTGGAGTGGTCAGTTCACGTCTTCAGGTCGACTTAACCTGAAACCTTGAACTGAAAGCTTAAACTGCCAACTCGAGAAAACTCCAAACTGCCAACCGAAATCTCAAAACTGTGCCTTAGGCACAAGCGACTTGATCGCGTCCCCCGGCTTTGGCGGCGTACAGCGCCGCGTCTGCGCGCTTGATCCACGCCGCAGCATCGTCGCCGAATGTCAGTTCGGCGACTCCAATCGAGAGCGTCGGCGGCTCTGGCAGTTCAGGAGCGCTGGCGTGGCGCTGCTTCAGCATCGCGCGCACGCGATCGCCGAGCATCATCGCCGGTCCCTTGGCGGTCTCCTGAAGGATGATGGCGAATTCGTCGCCCCCATAACGGCAAACGAAATCGCAGCGGCGCAGCACTGTCTGGGACAACGCGCCCGCCACCTGCTGCAATAACATGTCACCAGTCGGGTGACCGTGTGTGTCGTTCACGGCTTTGAAATGGTCGACGTCGATCATCATGAGCGTCGCAGTCTGCGCCAGCAGCGTGTGCAATTCGATGCTGCGCGAGATGTAGCCGTCAAACGCCTTGCGATTCGAAAGTCCGGTCAGCGGATCCAACGTACTCTCACGGCGCGCCTGCTCCAGTTCCTCTCCAAGAGCGCGGACTTTTCCAGCCATAGACTCCATCTGCTCCTGCAGACGTTCCTGGCGCTCCTTCATCACGTCTTCGAGTGCGATCACACACGCGATCGCCTCGCGCCGCAAGTTCTCGGTTGAATCGTTCAGCGCCGCGGTACGGACGCGCTCTAGTTGCTCCATCGCCTTTTGTTCGGAGAGGCGTTCCTCGACGAGGGAGCGATGAATCGAACTCACGAAGGACCACACGACATCGCGCAGATTGTCGATCGAGCCAGCCGTCTGTATGGCTTCCTTGCGCCGATACTGGCCGAAGAACTGCACGAGCCCCTTCCAGTCGCGATATACGATGCCTGACGCCTGGCGATCGCGCGCGTCCTGCCCTGGACGCGGCGAACCAACCATCGCATGGCGTGTCCACGCCACGAGGGTCTCACGGGCCGCCTCTTGGGTCTCGCTGTCAGTCTCGACGGCGTGCTTCGCGTAGAACTGAAGCACGGCGCCGAGCGCATCGAGAACCAGCGCGGTTTCCTTTCGGCTTGTCTCGAGCTCGCCGAGCAGATGGCTGTGCGCGGGTTCGCTAAGCGCTGAAGCAGCTGGTTTCTGTTTGAACAATGCCGAGAGCACGTGCGGTATTCCGAGAGCAGGACCCCGATGGATGACTAGCCGGCAGCCGAAACCGGCTGCCGGCGACTCGACCTTCCCCTCTCGATGGAGTATCGGCGACTCTACGGGAAACCTGACAATCCGGCGGAAAATCGCCGACAGGGCCACTAGTTGAGAGGTAGATCACACCAAACGCCGGTCACTGTGACTCCCGGATGCAGGATTCAGCCTAACGCCATGAGAGTTCGGCGGTTGCGGCGTGGGTTCGTCCAAATGGTCACGAAAGTGCCGTTGGCGAGGTCTTACCTCGCGAAAGCCTCAGCAAGCGATCTCGAGCGGCTGAACTGATTTGCAGACCGTCGAAGCCCAACTTTGACGATGCGTTTCTGTCGCTACGTTTCGTACGCTCACTCACACCAGAACCACAGCACACGCACATCGGGGGACTGCGGGGATGACCAGCAGCCAAGCCGCAACCAAAACTGACGCGCTCGAAATCAAAGATCTGCGCACCGGGAAGACCTATTCGCTCCCCATCAGCGAAGGCACGATTCGCGCGACCGATCTCCGCCAGATAAAAGTCGACGACCGTGATTTCGGGCTCATGACATACGATCCCGCGTTCATGAACACGGCGTCGTGTCGTAGCGCCATTACCTACATCGACGGCGATGAGGGGATACTGCGTTATCGCGGATATCCGATCGAGCAGTTGGCCGACGGCGCCACGTTTCTGGAAGTTGCGTGGCTCTTACGCAAAGGCGAGCAGCCGTCGCAGACCGAATACGACAAGTGGGTGCACGACATCACGTACCACACGTACGTGCACGAGAACATCAAGCGCTTTTTGATGGGCTTCCGCTACGACGCGCATCCCATGTCAATGCTCGCGAGTGCGGTCGCCGCACTGTCGTCTTTCTATCCAGAAGCGAAAGAGATCCACGATCCGGAGCAGCGCTACATCTCGATTATTCGCTTGCTCGCGAAGGTGCCGACACTCGCCGCGTTCTGCTATCGCCACGGCAAGGGTCTCCCCTTTGTGTATCCCGACAACGACCTCTCGTACTGCGAGAATTTCTTGTCGATGATAGCGCGCATGTCGGAATCGAAGTACCAGGGGAGTCCGACATTCGTGAAGGCGATCGAAGTGTTGTTCATTCTGCACGCGGACCACGAGCAGAACTGTTCAACGAACGCCGTGCGCGCTGTGGGTTCGTCGCACGTGGATCCATTCAGCGCCGTCGCCGCCGGTGTCGAGGCGCTTTATGGCCCGCTGCACGGCGGCGCGAACGAACAAGTGCTGCGCATGATCGAGGAGATCGGTCACGTCAAGAACGTCGCGTCCTTCATCGATGAGGTGAAAGCCGGGAAGGGGCAGCGTCTCATGGGCTTCGGCCATCGTGTGTACAAGAGCTACGATCCGCGCGCGAAGATCGTGAAGACGCTCGCGTACGAGGTGTTCGAGGTGACTGGAATGGACAAGGACCTCGAGATCGCGCTCGAGCTCGAGCGCATCGCGCTCGCCGACGACTACTTCGTGTCGCGCAAATTGTACCCTAACGTGGATTTCTACACGGGACTGATTTACCGCGCGATGAAGTTCCCGACGGATTACTTCACGGTGCTTTTCGCTGTGGCGCGCACCGCAGGCTGGTTAGCGCAGTGGGAAGAGATGCTGCTCGACAAGGAGCAGAAGATCGCGCGGCCACGGCAGATTTATACGGGTCCTGAGGAAAGGACGTACAAGTCGACGTTGGATCATACTCGTCGGCTGCCGAAATAGGGTCACGGGTCAGGGGTCATGGGTCACGGCAACCTCATCTGCCTGCCGTGACCTTTGACCCGTGACCCGTGACCCGTTAGGCAAGCGCTTCTCACCGGACAGTCGTTGCAGCGCGCGACTCTTGCCGTGCAAACCAGCGCGCCCAGCTCCATGAGACCTTGGTTGTGCACCCACGCCGCTTTTCCCGTGCGCGGCAAGATTGCGTGGGCCAGTTCTCGCAACTTCGTGAGATCTCGCGCTCTCTTGAGTTTCAGATGTGGAGCAAAGGCTCGTGCGACGACGCGAGCCACGTTGGTGTCCACCGGTGCGCTCCGTCGCTCATACGCGAATGTCGCGACCGCATGTGCAGTGTAAGGTCCGACACCGGGGAGCTCCAACAACTCGTTAGGCTCGGCGGGTAAGGTCCCCGTGTTGCGTTCGCGTGTCACGGTGCGGGCCAGCGAATGCAGGTTGCGCGCACGGGCATAATATCCGAGCCCTTCCCACGCCTCGCGGACCATACGCGGCCTCGCCGCGGCGAGCGCGTACATGTCAGGGAATCTTTCGAGAAAGCGCTCGTAAAACTGCACGACACGCGAGACCTGCGTCTGCTGCAGCATCAGCTCAGACACGAGGATCCGATACGGATCGCGGGTGTCGCGCCATGGGAGCGCGCGGCCGTGGTGTTTGAACCACGCGCGGAGCGCTTTCGAAAATCGGCGCGCGCGAATCGGGTCAGGGGTCACCGGGTCACGGGTCACGGCGGGCTCAATCTAAGGATTGCCGTGACCCGTTGACCCTTGGCCCGTGACCCGTTGTTCTCAATAGGCCAGCAACGAGTCGTCCACCTCCTCTCTCCAGCGAACGATCCCACCCGCCACGCTGTACGCCCGGTCGAAACCGCGTTTCCTGAGCGATGCGACGGCCTGGGCACTGCGCACGCCCCCCTTGCAGTACACGAAGACCTCCCGAGTCGCGTCGAGCGTATGCCACTGCGCGTCGATCTGCGCCAACGGGATCAGCCGTGCGCCGTCGACCCGCACCAGCTCCCACTCATGCGGCTCTCGGACATCGATGATCTGGAGCTGTTCTCCGCGGACAGCCCGCGCCGCCAATTCGCGCGGCGCAACCTCCGGGACGCCTTCCAGCGGCACGGCGCCGCACCAGGCCTCGTAATCCCGCAGCTGCGTGATCGCGCGCGTGCCACAGGCCGGACAGGTTGGATTGCGCCTAACGCGAACGGTGCGAAACGCCGCCGCAAGGGCGTTCACGAGCAGCAGCCGGCCGACCAGCGTGTCGCCCACGCCGAGCAGTAGTTTGATGGCTTCGGTGGCCTGTAACACACCGACGAGCCCCGGGAGCACCCCGAGGACCCCGCCCTCCGCACAGGAAGGGACGAGGCCAGGCGGCGGAGGCTCCGGGTACAGGCAGCGATAGCACGGCCCCTCGTCCGTACAAAACACCGACGCCTGGCCATCGAACCGAAAAATACTTCCGTAGACGTTAGGCTTTCCCGTCAATACACAGGCGTCATTGACGAGATAACGCGTCGCGAAATTATCGGTTCCATCGACGACCACATCGTATACGCGGAACAGGTCCAGCGCGTTGAAACGAGACAGACGTTCCTGGTGCCGCACGATGGTTACGTGCGGATTGAGGTCGTGCAGGCGCGCTTCCGCTGCGTCGGTTTTCCCCTGACCGAGCTGCGACGTCCCAAAGAGGACTTGGCGCTGCAGGTTGCTGACGTCCACGACATCGAAATCCACGATGCCTAACGTGCCGACGCCGGCCGCGGCCAGGTACAAGAGCGCCGGTGAGCCCAACCCCCCAGCCCCGACAACCAACACACGCGCGCTCTTGAGTTTCTCCTGTCCTGCTTTACCCACCTCTGGGAGCAGGAGGTGGCGACTGTACCGCGTCAGTTCGGGCGAAGCGAGCGAAGCCACGGCTAACCCCCCGCCACGGCCGGCACGATGGCCAGCTCATCGCCATCATGCACAGTGGCCTCGAATCCACCCACGAGGCGGATGTCATCGTCGTTGAGGTAGATCGCGACGAAGGGGTATTGCGCGCCGCTGTCGTCCACGAGGCGCGGAGCGAGGGCCGGATAGCGTTGCGTCAGGGAACGCACCACGTCGCCGACAGTGAAGCCGTCGCCATCGACGACGCGGGCACCGTCTGCGAGCGGAGCGAGAATCGATGGGAGATGAATCGAAACAGCCATAACGAGTTCTCAGTGTGCGGTTATGAGTTGAGAAGGGCAGCGACCGCGCTGACGCGCGGGGGGATCTCTGGCGCTGCGGCCAGGGCCTGCGCCGCGGCGTCCGTTGTTTTGAGGCCATTGCCGGTGATGCAGAGCACGACCTCGTCGTCAGGCGTTAGGCGGCCCTGCTGCGCCAGCGCGCGCGCCGCCGCGACGGTTACGCCGCCGGCGGTTTCCGTGAATACGCCCGTCGTCGTCGCGAGCAGGTGGATACCCTCTACGACTTCCGCGTCGCTGACCGCGTGTGCCCAGCCGCCACTGGCGACGATCGCCGACCGGGCGCTGTACGCGTCGGCTGGATTGCCGATCGCCAATGAACGCGCGATCGTCTGAGGGCGCTCAGGCGTGAGCGCGTGCGCTCCCGAGTGAACGAACCTAACGATCGGCGCACACCCGCTTGCCTGCGCGCCGTACACACGCGGCCGGACGCCCTCGGCGAGTCCGGCTTTCGCGAATTCGCCGAACGCTTTGCCCAACTTCGTCACGAGTGAGCCGCCGGCCATGGGCGCCACCACCGCTGTCGGAAAACGC
>JBFMFA010000066.1:0-9873 GCA_040753195.1 Gemmatimonadota bacterium
ATCTACGAATTCGCCTTGCGCGATTCGCTCACGATCACGCTTCCGGAGCGGACGATCGACGTGTATGAACTCGCCGTGCGCCCGCGCGATGCACGTGCGGCGCGCGTGGTGGGGTCGGTCTTTCTCGATCGGGGCAGCGCCGACATCGTGCGTATGGCGCTCACGTTCACGGACGCGGCCATTCTCGATCGCCGCATCGAACGGTTGAGCGTCGTGCTCGAGAACGCACTGATCGAAGGACGCTTCTGGTTGCCGCGACGACAGGAACTCGAAGTGGCGCGCGCCGGCACCTGGCTGGATCTCCCCGTACGCGGAATCATCCGAGGGTCGTGGCAGATCTGCTGCTATCAAATAGATGTGCGGCTCGATTCTGCGGTGTTCGCGGGTGCGCCGATCGTGCGGGCGCCGCTGGCGCAGCGGCGCAATTTCCAGTGGCCAGAGCCGCTGAGCGAGGTATTGCCGGCTGACATTGCGGCGGTGACTGAAGAGGACGTCGCGCGCGTACAGACGATGGCGCAGAACCTCATCACCCGCGCCGCGCTGGCGCGGACGCGCACGACAGCACTGTCGGCGCGATCGCTGGGCGATTTCGCGCGCTACAATCGCGTCGAGGGAATCGCGTTAGGCATCGGCACGGCACGTCAGTGGGGCGGCCGCTGGGGCGCGCTCTCTCGCGTCCGATATGGTATCGACGACGCGCAGTGGAAAGGACACGCCCAGTTCACGGGACAGATTGGGGCGCTCACGCTGGAGACGTTTGCGCAGCGCGATTATCGCGAAGGCGGGGATATCACAGAGGGGAGCTCGATCAAGAACAGCCTCGCGGCGCAGGAATTTGGGAGCGACTACACGGACCCGTACGACGTGCGCGCGTTCGGGGGGCGCGTCACGGCGTTCGCGTTAGGCACCAACTGGACCCTGCGCGCGGCGCATGTGCGGCACGCGGGGTTGGCTGTTCACGCGACGCCGGCACGAGGCGAGTTCGAGCCGACGATCCCGGCGTGGGCGCTCCGTGGCACCGAATACGAGCTCGGCGTGTTGCGCAGCCAGACATTCGCCGGCGGGAACGTTCGCGTGAACGGCGCGCTGCGTCTGTCAGAACTGCACCGCGCCAAGCCAGCGGATTCGGCGTCGGCAGCGACGCAGTTCGGTCGCGGCGTCGTCGATGTCCGCTACAGCCGCGAAAGCGACGAAGGAGTGCTGCGCGTATCGGGCTTCGCCGGCTTCGCACACGCGATGGCTGGGCACCTGGTTCCGCCGCAAGGGTTGCTCTACCTCGGCGGTCCAACGAGCGCTCCGGGTAACGATTTCCACTCGTTTCGGGCTGCGCGCGGCGCCATGTTGCACGCCGAATACGGTATGCGCATTCCGTTCCCGTCGATCCCCCTCGCGCGCTACGGGCGTTCCCCGGGGCACGCGCGTTTCCTCCCATACGCGCATCTGGTGGGTATCGATCGAGCCGCGTTCGGGAGCCCGCACGGAAACGGTTGGTATCCCTCGTTAGGTGTTGCGCTGGAAATATTCTTCGATCTCTTGCGCGTCGAAGGAGCGCGCGGTCTGCGCGACGGCCGCTGGTCCTTCTCGATCGACTTGAGCGAAGGCTTCCGCGCCATCTTCTGATGCCGGGGGGACAGCGGCTTGCGGTTGTCCTGACGGCCATGCTGGCGATCTGCCGCGGTCTGGGGGCACAGGCACCGCTTCCGACGCAGCTATCTGCACAGCAGCACGCGCCCGGTTTGCACTGGCGTCAAATCGTCACGCCACACTTTACCGTCATCTTCGAAGCGAGTATGGTCGCCGATGCACAGCGCGCGGCCACCCTTCTGGAACGGGCGTACGATCCGCTCACCCACACGTTAGGCGCCAAACCGGAGCGCATTCCGGTACTGCTCGCGGCGCAGTCGCTCGTCCCCAATGCGTTCGTGTCCTGGTTTCCGCGCCGCACGACGTGGAATCCGTTGCCGAAGGTGTCGGCGGACTTCGCGGGTCCGGTCGAGTGGTACAATCTGCTCGCTGTGCACGAGGGGCGTCACGTCGCGCAGGAACGGCACATGCGCAGCGGCATCATTGGACTCGCGTCGCGAATCTTTGGCGACGAAGCCACGGCGCTGTTGGCGAACCGTCTGTACTTCCCTGACTGGTTGTGGGAAGGCGACGCCGTGACCAGCGAGACCGCGCTGACGCCAGGAGGACGCGGGAGGCAGCCTGGTTTCATGGGCCGCGTGCGCGCGATGCGCCTAACGGGGCAGGCGTACTCCTACTACCCGGCGTGGTTCGGCTCCTACCGCACGTATTATCCCGGGCCGTACGAGCTGGGGTATCTGCTCACGTCCTACGTGCGGCGCCGCTACGGGGCAGACGTATGGGGTCGTGCGATTCGTCGCGCGACACGGAATCCGCTGCCACCGCTCGCGCTCTCGATGGCGCTGTCGGCGGAGACGGGTCACTCGTTAGGTGAACTCCATCGCGCCGCCGTCGCCGAGGCCGATTCAGTGTGGCGAGCGCAGGGAGCGCGGAGCGAGGAAACACCCGCGCGCATGCGGACGCGGCCACGCGGCGGTTTTCATCTGTGGCACTGGCCGCAGTACGCGGATGACGGTTCCATCATTGCCGCGTATACCGATCTGGATAGAGTCACCGCGCTGATGCGGATCGACAGCGCCGGTCACGAAGAAGTCTTGCTACGCCGATTCGCGGCACGCGGTGAATTCGCCTTTCACGTCGCGGCGAATCGCGTGGTGTGGCTGGAGTACGATGTGCACCCGCGTTGGGGAGAGCTGGACTATCTCACGATCAAGGAGCTGGACCTCGCGCGCCGCCGCGTGCGCACGATTCGGGGCGGTACGCGCATGTACGCCGTTGCGTTGTCGCCCGATGGCGGTCGGATCGCCGCACTCGAGATGACGCCCGCTCGAGCGTCGCGGCTGGTCATTCTCGATGCATCGAGCGGGAACATCCTGCGAACGTATCCTAACGAGTCGGGGCACTTCTTCACGTGGCCGGCGTGGAGCGACAATGGGCGGCACGTGACGCTCGTCGCGATCGACAAGTCGCGCGGCAACGCACTGGTCCGCGTGAATCTCGCATCGAGTGCTGCCGACACGCTTACGGCGTGGACGTTCGACGCCATGGCGAGACCTGTGGAGCATGGTGGTCGGGTTTATTTCGGTTCGTCGCGCAGCGGACTGGACAACATCCATGCGATCGACCTGGCGTCGCACCGGGAGTCTCAGATCACGTCACGCAAATTCGCCGCGTACCACGCGGACGTCATGTCGCGCGACGGGAAGGATGTGCTGTTGTTTCGCGATTCCGGTGCCGACGGCGACGAGATTGCGGAAATGGACATCGGTCCCCTGAAAGACCTGGTTGTGGAGCCGAGTGCGAGCGCATTCGCTGCAGAGCTCGCAGATCAGGAGCGCGTGACGATCAGCGCGGATTCGTCGCGCACGTGGCCTGTCGAGACGTACGGTGGCTGGGCGCGTGTGTTCGACGTGCACAGTCTCGCCGTTTTTCCCGGGAACGAAGACGATCCGTGGATCGTGCGTCTTTATTCGCGGAACGTGCTTAACACGTTAGGCACCACGGCGGGCTACCTGTTCAACCCGCAGCGCGGTACGCACGCGTTCGAAGCGGGGCTGAGCTACGCCGGGTTGCCGCCGATTCTCGACGCGGCGGTGCGCGTCGGCAGCGATGCCTCCTCGTACGTCGATTCTGCGGGCGCCGTGGTGCCGTACAAGTGGAACGAGCGATCGGCTACCCTTACCGCCCGGCTGCCGCTGACCGCGGTCCGCGGGCTGGCTGTGCAGCGCCTGCTCGCGGCTGCATCGTTAGGCCAAACGTACATCGACAATCAGCCGGTCGAATTTGCGCTCGACAACAACAACGGCACGTTGCGCACGTTGTCGTACACGCTCCTGGCGTCGCATGCCGAGCCCGCCGCGTATCGTGATCTGGTGGGAACAGGAGCATATGTGTTGGGCCGCTACCGCCATACGCCGCTGGGAGGGGACTATCGCGGGCACACGTACATGGTGCAGAGTGGTGCTTCTGCTCGCGGTCCGCTCCCGCATCACGGCGTGTCGGTCATCGCCGCGCTGGAGGAACAACGGCCGACCAACTACGCCTACTCGAGTGAGTTGCCGTTCGCGCGCGGGTATCCGTCGGTTGCTCGCTATCGCATCTGGCGCGCGGGCGCGTCGTACGCGCTTCCGCTATGGTACCCCGACCTGGCGATTGGTCCGCTGGCATACGTTAGGCGTGTTCAAGCCGAAGGGTTTGGCGATTACAGTGTGGGATATTCGCGCGATGGCGCGAACAAGACATTCTACCGCTCGGCGGGGATCGATCTGAGCGCTGATTTCCATCCGTTCTCCACGAACACCGTGTGGCGCGCCGGGATTCGCTGGAGTTACCGCGTGGACGCGATCGAGGCGTGGCGCACTCAATTTTTCATCCAGATTCGATGACGCTCGTTCGTACGGCGGCGCACTACGACCGCGCCTACTTCGACAAATGGTACCGGCATCCGGCGCACAGAGTGAAGTCGTCGGAGTATCTCGCTCGGCAGGTGGCTGGCGTGGTGTCGATGGCAGAGTACATCCTCGAACGTCGCGTCACGCGCGTGCTCGACGTTGGGGCCGGCGAGGGTCATTGGCGGCCGGTACTGCGACGGATGCGCCCACGCGTGCGCTACTACGGCGTGGACCCGAGCGAATACGCGGTGCAGCGTTTCGGCCGGCGGCGCAACATTCAACTCGGTTCGTTAGGCACGCTCGGCAAACTGAAATTGCCGCCCGCATTCGATTTGATCGTCTGTTGCGGCGTGCTCAACTACGTGGCCGACACGGAGGTGCTTCCTGGGCTGCGTACGTTGCGTCGCCTCTCACAGGGTCTGTTATACCTCGAAGTCTTTGCGCAAGAGGATGACGCCGAAGGCGATTTCTTGCAGCGCGAGGCCAAGCCGGCGGCGTGGTATCGTCGCGTGATGGACGACGCGGGGTTGATCGCGTGTGGGCTGCACTTCTACGTGCCACGGGACCTGGAGCACCTAACGTCAGCGCTGGAGCGAGCGCGCTGATCGGCGAATCGGCGCGCGACATGGACAGCGGCGCGGCGAACGGGCACATTCGCGAGCATGGATAGCACGGCACCCGTCGTTCGGCGCGAGCATGGGCTCGTGGCGCTCGTATTTACGATCGCGATTTTCGCCAACGCGACGCTCTTGTTTGTCGTGCAGCCGATGTTCACCAAGCTCGTCTTGCCGCGGCTTGGCGGCACGCCGGGTGTGTGGAATACGTGTCTCGTCTTCTTTCAGGCCGCACTACTCGGCGGGTATTTGTACGCCCATCTCGGTTCGCGGCTCATGAGCGCGCGTGTGCAGTCGCTGGTGCATCTGGCTTTGCTGTTTGTGGCGATGGTGAGTCTGCCGATCGGGATTCCAGCCGGCTTCGAGCGACCGGTGCAGGGTATCGTGCCAATCGCGTGGCTGATTGGACTGCTGGTGGTGGCGTTAGGCGCGCCGTTTACGCTGGTGGCGGCTGGCGCGCCGATTCTGCAGCGTTGGTTCGCGGCAACCGATCACCCGCGGGCTGGTAACCCATACTTTCTGTATGCGGCGAGCAACCTCGGCAGCTTCGCGGCCTTGTTGAGTTACCCGTTCCTGATCGAGCCGAATGTCCGTCTCGTCGAACAGCGCCGCTGGTGGAGCATCGGATACCTCACCCTGATGGCGCTGCTTGCGTTGTGCGCGCTGGCCGTGTGGCGCACGCGTTCGAAGCAGCAAAGTGCCGCAGCACAGGGTGCGACGACATCCGAAGACACCGGGGAGTCGCCGGAGCCGCGGATCGTGCCTAACGCGCAATGGCGGCTGCGCTGGATCCTCCTCTCCTTCGTTCCATCGAGTCTGCTGATCGGTGTAACGACGTATATCAGCACGGACATCGCGTCCGTGCCGTTGCTCTGGGTCGTGCCGCTTGCGCTGTACCTGTTCAGCTTTGTGCTGGTCTTTGCGCGGCGACCGTTGGTAAGCAGGTCGTTCATGCTGTGGTTCCAGCTGCCGCTGGTGCTGATGCTCCTGGTTTCGCTGGCAATCGGTGGCACGCCCCGCATAACGCTCGTCGCGGGTCTGCATCTGCTCGCGTTCTTCGTGACCGCGATGGTGTGCCACCGGGAGTTAGCGGACTCGCGTCCCAAAGTCGACTATTTGACGGGCTTTTATCTGTGGATAGCGCTGGGTGGCTTGTTAGGCGGCGTTTTCAACGTCGTGCTGGCGCCGCTGCTGTACGATACGGTGCGCGAGTATCCCTATGCGCTGATCATTGCCCTCGGTTTGCGGCCGGCGCTTGGCGGCGGCTTCGCAACGACGCGGCGGTCCCTGCTGCTGGACCTCGTGCTGCCGGCGGTGCTGCTCGCTCTCGTCCTCGGCGTTTTCAATCTCCCCAAACCGCCGAGCGAGTGGGGAACGTACGGCGTGCACATCGCGCTTGGCGTGGGGATGGCGATGGCCGCGGGGTTCGTGCGGCGTCCGTTGCGGCTTGCGTTAGGCGCCGCTGCCGTGTTTGCGGGATACCACCTCGCGACCGAAAACGACACGGATATCATCGTCCAGGCGCGGTCTTTCTTTGGGGTCTATCGCGTCAAGTCGTCTTTTCAGTTCAGTGTGCTCACCAGCGGCACCACGACGCATGGTGGTCAGAATCGCGTTCCGGAGAAACGCACGGAGCCACTCACGTATTACCATCGTGGCGGCCCCTTAGGCCAGTTCTTTCAGAGCACACTCACTGATATCCAGTCGCGACGGATCGCGGCGGTCGGACTGGGCGCTGGAACGGTCGCGTGTTACGCCAAACCTGGCGACGCGTGGACGTTCTACGAGATCGACCCCGTGATGGTGCGTATCGCCAACACGCCGCGGCTATTCACGTACCTGCGCGACTGCCCCGCAAAACCGGAGATCGTGCTGGGCGACGCGAGACTATCGCTCGCGCTAGCGCCGGACTCGAGCCTCGACCTCATCCTTCTCGACGCATTCAGCTCGGATGCAATACCGGTGCATCTGCTCACGCGCGAAGCACTTTCGCTCTACATGAGGAAAGTGCGGCCTAACGGCATCGTACTGCTGCACATCAGCAACCGATACCTGGAGCTGCAACCTGTCGTGGTGGAATTAGCGCGCGACGCGCGGCTGGCTGGAGCGATCGGCGAGTACGACGTAACGCCTGAAGAGCGTCTCGAGCTGAAACACGGCTCTCGCTGGGTGGCTCTGGCCCGTTCGCCGCTCACGTTGGCGTCGTTGACGCGACAGCCGCATTGGCGAGCGCTGCCGCCGCAAGCTGACGTCGAGGTGTGGACTGACGACTTCTCCGATGTGTTAGGCGTTCTGCGCTGGCGCCGCTAGCGGCTGAGTTTGCTGCAGCGCACTACCTAACGAGGGATTAGCGCACGGCATTTGCACCGACAGACGATGTCGGCGGGCCGCTGCCGTCCGGTCCGCCAGGCCGTTTCTCATCACCATCGTTGGAGTTGTGGATGCAGATCCTGCAGTTGTCGCTCATGAAAGCCGTTGTAGCCAGCGCGATTGTCGCGTCATCTCTCGATGCACAGAGTGCCTTGGCGACGCACGGTGCAAAACCCGCGGCGCGGCAAGCGCAAACGAGCCCGTCCAATCCGCGCATTACGCTGTTCGGCGGTTTGGCGACCGGGGATGGCGACTTCGACATGGCCCCAGCGCTCGCGGCCTCATTCAATTGGCGGCTGGAGCAGCTGCCGGTGAACTTCCGGCTGGATCCGTACTTCTCGTATCACACGGCCGGCGACCCTGACGGAAGCGCGACATTCCTGGGTGCGAGCGCGAACGCCGAAATCGCGTTCGCGACGCAAGGGTCGTCGCAGCCATACCTCTTTGGCGGTGCTGGACTCTACTACAACAGTTTGAGTGTCGAAGTCCCAGGTGGCGGAGACGTGGACGAATCCGGCGTGGACGCCGGGTTTGGACTTGGTGGTGGCGTGCGCTTCGGCGGATTCACGCTTGAAGCAAAAATGCGCGACATCAACGAATTCACGACAGTCAGTTTTCTGATCGGTTTCATGTTAGGCGGGCGCTAACAGGCGACGATCGTTCCTCTTGTTAGGCTGTCTTCCGCACGCGGACAGTCGGCGGGCCGTAGCGCAGGCGTGCAAGTACCAATTCCCTTTAGGAGATCCTCATGCGATCAGTCTTCCGATCATGCGTGTGGTCAGCAATTGCGTTGGCGACGGCAGCGACTGCAGCTATGTCGCAACCGGCGGGCTTACGTTCGGCGCGGACGGAGGCGCCGATCGCCGTTCAGGGCCGCGGGGGGAGTCCAACACTAACGCTATACGGTGGTCTCGCGAGCGGCGATAACGCGTTTGACATGGGCCCGGCGCTCGCTGCCTCATTCAATTGGCGCATCTCCGATGCGCCGTTCAACTTTCGCGTAGATCCATATTTCGCGTATCATGGCGTTGAAAACGGCGACGGGAGCCTGTGGTTGTTAGGCGCGCTGGCGAATCTGGAGCTGGCGTTTCGCGCGTCAGGCACGACGGCCGAACCGTTCATCACGGGCGGCGCGGGCTTCTACTTCAGGAACTTGAGTCTGGATTTTGGGGACGAGGAAATTGACGATTCCTCGCTGGAAGGCGCCTTTGGTTTCGGTGGCGGCGTGAGATTCAGCGGCTTCACGCTGGAAGCTCGTCTGCAAGACATCGACGAGTTCACCACTGTGGCGTTCCTCGTCGGCTTCCGACTCGGCGGCTGAGCCCGCCGACTGTCCACGGAGGGGTCAGACACCCAACCTCGGTCATGGTCCAGGCCCCACACGCTAAAATCAACTGGGGCTTGCAGTTAAGGGATCTTTGATCCGCTCGAATGGCGTCTGACCCCTCGTCTAACAGAAGTCTGACCCCTTTCTACCCCAGGTGTCTGACCCCGCGGCTGGACCCCGCAGCTGGCTAGCGGCGGTTGCCGCCTGTGCGCGTCTTCGACCAGATGACGATCGAAGCGCAACCGGACTTCCCTGGCGCCTGGAACTGCATGGGTGTGTTGGCGCCGTTGTAGACCTCGATCGCGGCGATTTCCCACGTCGGGAGCAGCCGATCGACGTCGCCAGCGAATATCGCTTCCCATGGCGCACCGTCGACGTAGTACATCACGCAGCCATTAACGGGATTTCGGGCGTTCTCGATCACGTAGTCGGTGCCGCTGGGAACGACACGCAAGCTGGGAATGCCGCGGAAGACATCGGTCAGCAGGTTCGCCGCCCGCTTTTCGATGTCCTCGGAGGTCAGGAAGTAGCCGCCGGACGCGCGCCGGCGCTGCGTGAAGCCCACTTTTTCGAGTCCAACGTCGGCGGTGGCCTTCACCTCAACCGCCGCGAGCACCTGCGCCGCGCGCGTCAGCGCCACCTGCACGCGTTGCGGCGCGCGCGTGGAGAGCTCGACAGCAACCTCTTCGGGCGCAAATCCGATCTGCCTAACGACTACGGTCTGCGTGCCGGAGGGGAGTTCATTGAGCGTGAACTCGCCGTTCTCGCGCGTCAGCGTCGCCCCGGGAGTTCCGACGACGTCGACGCGCGCCCCGACGATAGGCTGCCCCGCGCCGTTGACGACGCGACCGGTAAGCACCGCTTGTCCCTTGCGCACGGTGGTGGCCGAGAAGCGCGGGCCGGTGGCGTTTTCTCTCGCGCGTGCGAGCGCGGCGCTATCAGTAGTGGCGATGACGGTCTCGGCGCTTCCGATGCGCAGGCCCTGAATCACCAGCGGCTGGCCTTCCATCGTCACTTTTACTTCGGCTGTGGACACGCCTTTGTGAATCGCCTGCACGGTTCCCGTGAGCTCACTCGGTAGGCCGCA
>JBFMFA010000067.1:0-9853 GCA_040753195.1 Gemmatimonadota bacterium
CTTCAACGTGCGCCAGATTCCGTCGGTCGGCTTCCTGAACTCGCAACTCGACAACGTCGGTAAGATGAAGAGCTCGGGCTTAGAAGCGACGGCGACATACACACTCATCGAGCGCGCCAAGTGGGGCTGGGACATCGGTGGATCCGTGCACAAGTACAGCAGCGAAGTCGTTTCGTTAGGTGGCGCCGCCGACTTCTCCATCGGCAACTTCGGCTGGATTATGGTGGGCCAGCCGATCCCCGTCATTCGCACCGACTTCTGCGTGACGAATCCGGACGCGAAGGGCGTCGCGCCGATCATCAGTTCCGACATCGATGACTGCACCTTCGGCCCTAACCTCCCGACAGAGACGTTCGGCGTGCACACGAACCTGCGCCTGCCGTACAACATGACGATTACTGCGCGCGGCGAATACAACGGCGGACACTACATCTATGATGGCGCTGCCAACGCTGCCACGTCGCGTTCCGTCCGGTGGCCGGGATGCTACGAGTTCTACACGCTGCAGGAGACGGGGCGGGCGTCCGAAATCAAGGCGATCGATGCCGCACGTTGTACGGTCTCTGGCACGCGGGCGGATTACTGGATCTATCCCGCTGACTATTTCAAGCTACGCGAAGTGTCGCTCAACATTCCCGTTCCGCAGCGGCTGCTGCGTGGCGCCCGATCGGCGAGCTTTACGCTGGCCGCGCATAACGCGTGGAAGTGGGTGAACGACGATTTCAAGACGTTCGATCCCGAGACAGGGAACAATGGTGGGTTCGATTCGCGCGTACGATCGATCCTGGAACACGTGCCGCCCCCGGCTGTGTTCTCGGCGATTCTGCGCGTCAACTTCTAGGTCACGAATGCGAACCCAACAGCAAAACCCTAACGAGAGGTCGATCATGCGGAACATCAGATGCTTTTGCTCCGCGATATTCCTCGCAGGAGCAGTGGCTTGCGACACCAAAGTGAGCAACCCGGGGCCGGTGCAAGACGTGTTTCTCAACGACCGGAGCGCGGCGCTCGCCATGGTGAATGGCGCCGGCCGCGCGCTGGCTCAAGGTATTAACTGGGTCGGCTATACTGGCGCGGCCGTGGCGCGCGAGATCCATCCCGCTGGATCTACCGGCAGCTTCGGAATCACTACGAAGTGGCAATACGGAGACCTGACGACAGATGATCAGGACGTAAGCACACACTGGGAGCAGTCGCAGCGAGCGCGCTGGCTCGCCGAAGAAACGCTGCGGCGCATGGAAGCGGCCGGAGCGCCGCCGTCCACGGCCACGGCCGCGGAGCGCACGAACTACGCCAACCAGTTACAGGTGGCGTATCTGTACGCGGGGTTTGCCAATCGCCTGCTTGGCGAAAACATGTGCGACTGTGTGATCGACGGCAGCGGCATTCTGCCTAACGCCACGTACTTCACGCGCGCGGAGAGCCTGTTCACAAAGGCACTCGCGGTGACCGGCGGCACTGCCGCCGTGAACACCACGCAGTCTCAGGCAGCGTATGCTGGCCGCGCTGCCGCGCGGGTGTACCTCAACAAGTGGGCCGAAGCTGTGAGCGATGCCGGGCAGGTGCCGATTACGTTCACATACAACATGCCGTACTTCAACATCGGGGACGACGCACAGAGAAACCGCATCGCGTATGCCGTTTTGAATACGCCATATCGCGCTCATACGCAGTGGAACACGTGGCATGACGCCTATCGTAAGGCGACCACGGATCCGCGTGTTCCCATCACCACCACCACGCTGCAAGGAGACGCCGCGATCGATTGCTGTGGTCGAGTTCCATTCTGGCCGCAGGCGAAACACTCGCAATCTCAGTCGCCGGTCCGGCTCGCGAGCGGTCGCGAAATGCGCCTCATCGAAGCCGAGGCAAAGCTCCGGGCAAACGATTTGGCCGGTGGTCTTGCATCGATCAATCAAGTGCGCGCAGCAGCGCCTGTTGCCGCGGTGACGGCCGCAACGATCACTGACGCATGGACACTGCTCAAACGTGAGCGCGGTATCGAGCTATGGCTCGAGGGACGACGGCTAGGCGATCTGCGGCGCTGGAGGGCCGCCAATACGCCGGGCGCTCTTGATCCGCTCGAATCGATCGGCGCGGCAGCGCATCTAACGAAACAGGACCTGTGTTTCCCGATTGGACGATCAGAGCGTGAGACGAATCCGAATCTGTAGCCCCGTCGCTCGTTAGGTAAACGGCGTCAGTGCGCAAGCACTGGCGCCGTTTGCTTAGCGGCTGATCCGGAAAAGCGGAACGAGCGCGTCGACGCCGCCGTCTCCCGGGAGGCGGTTGCTCCCAGGTTCACCCTGCAACGAATTGATCAAGAGCGCCACAGCCGCGGCGACAGCGCCGCCGACCAGCGCGTACGTCCGGGGGCGATTGAGCGTGCGGATTTCCCACTCGATCACATCTGTCCGCGCGAGCGCAACTCGCTGATGTAGCGTCTGCACGGTGCTTCCGATCTCCGCCTGCGTGACGTGCGGTACCTCTACGATGACGGTGTCCCGCGCATCGGAAATCAACTTCCCGGTGAGAACCCGCGGCGCCGTGCCGAGTAGAGGTGCCACGCGGTCACCGGCGGCCCCCGTAACCCGCGCGCGAACGTTGCTTCCCGGCCCAACCTCAGAAGCCTGAACCCGGGTATACGAATAACACCCCGTGGTGGCGGTCAGGAGCACAGCAATGGCGGCTAGACGATGCATGAACGTAGGATCGCTCGGTCAACAAGGGTCAGCAAGGCTGAACCCCGAGAGCATCTCTTCCTTAACGTTGCAGGAGCACAGATTCTCCTGAATGGCAAAGCGGCGGCACCCTTCACCACCCATCGCCGAGCTCCGGGTAGAGCTTCGGGCGTCCGAGTCGTACGCGTGGCGCCTGCTTCGGCTATCGTCGGGGGTGCTTTTGCCGCGGCTGCATCGCGTGCTCCTGGCCACGATGGGGTGGTTCAGTGCCGATGATTGGTGGTTCGAGGCCGCCGGACTTCGTTACGGATTGCCTAACGAGCACGAGGAGCGGTCCGACGCGTCCACGGTACGTCTGCGCCACATCCTACCCGATACCGGCCATGAAGCCACGTATGTGATCGTCGTGGACCGCGCGACATGGACGCACCACCTTACCGTGGAGCGCCTGCTCACGCCGAATTCGGAGATGCGCGACGCCGTCTGCCTTAGCGGGAACGGCACCGTTCCGACCGGCAACGCACGCGCCACTGGCTTCGACGTCCGCGTGACGAACGCGGAGTTGGAACGGCTGCGTTAGGCACTCATGCGCATTGTCTCCCTCTGCCCTTCGCTTACCGAGCTGGTTTTTGATCTCGGCCTCGGCGGTTCGCTGGTGGGTCGCACCAAGTTCTGCGTACATCCCGCGGGCGCCGTGGACGCAGTCGAAAAGGTCGGTGGAACCAAGAACCCCAGGATCGCGCGCATCATCGAGCTGGCGCCCGACATCGTCCTGCTCAACGAAGAAGAAAACCGTCTGGATGACGCCCAAGCCCTCCACGCCGCGGGAATCCGTTGCCACACCTCCATGCCGCGCACGATCGCGGAAACGGCAGATATGGTTCGCTCCATCGGTGTCGCGTTAGGTGTGCCTGCTGCAGCGGAGCCGATTGCCAAGGACATCGAACAGCGCGCCAACGACATCGCGGCGCAGGCAAACGGGCGCGACCCGGTACGCTACGCATACATCATCTGGCGCGAGCCATGGATGACGGTCAACGACGATACCTTCGTCCACGCCTTGCTCGGCAATGCCGGCGGAGTAAACGTCTTCGGCGCTGAGAGCGAGCGTTACCCGACAATCACACTGGATCAGCTGCGCGACGCTGCGCCGGACGCCGTGTTGTTGGCGACGGAACCATTCCCCTTCGCCGAACGCCACATCGAAGAGCTGGCCGCTCGCACTGGCATACCACGCGAGCGAATAGAAATCGTAGATGGCGAACTGCTGTCGTGGCATGGCTCGCGTACTCCGCGCGGCATTGTTTACGCCGGGGGTCGGATCTTGCACTGCAACATCAAAACATTGCAGCAATGATTCGATCTTGCAGCGCAAGATCCGCCCCCCTGACGCGACGACAAGTTCTGCACAGACTCGCGGCGACGTCGGCCGCATTCGCGCTCTGGGACCCGCGCGTGGCCCAGCCGCGGGCCCGCGAGATCCTCATTCGAGGTGGTCGCATCGTAAACGCCGACGGCACGCGTACGGGCGACCTGCGCATCATCGGCGAAACGATCAGTGAGATCGGCGGACGGCTCACGCCGGGGCCCGACGCCCAAGTGATCGACGCGAGCGGCAAGTTGCTCTTCCCCGGCGGCATCGACCCGCACACGCACCTGCAGCCTGCCTTCGTCGACGACCTAACGAGCGGTTCGATGGCTGCCCTGGCCGGCGGCATCACCACGATTGGCACCTTCGCCGGTACACGACAGGGAGAGACCGTGTTGCAGGCCCTGGAACGGCTCGGCGCACTCGTTAGGACCGACGCGATCGCCGACGTCATCCTGCACGCGACGACCTGGCCGCCTACTCCCGAGTTACGCGCCGCCATCCCCACGCTTGCGGAGCACGGGCAGCCGAGTTTCAAGATCTACATGACGCGGGCGGATTTCGGGGCCCACATGGCGGAGATGATCCGGCTCCTCGAAAGCGCGCGCGACGCGGGCGTGGTCACGTTGATCCACTGCGAAGATGGTGCAATGCTCGCCGCCGCGGCGCGTGGTCTCGAGTCCGAGGGGAGAACGTCGCTGAGTAACTATGGTGCAAGCCGCCCGGTGATCGCGGAGCTTGCCGCCACCCAGCAAGCCGCCGCGTTATGCGAACACACGGGCGCCCCCATGTACGTCGTGCACCTCTCCTCGGCGCGGGCGCTGGACGCCTGCCGCGCAGCGCGGCAGCGTCGGGCCCCGCTCCACGTCGAAACGCGGCCACTGTACCTGCACCTAACGAGTGAGCGCATGAGCGGCCCCGATGCTCCGCTCTTTGTGGGACAGCCGCCGCTGCGCGAAAGCGCCGACGCCGACGCGTTGTGGCGCGGCCTCATCGACGGATCGATCGACGTGCTCGCGACAGATCATGCGCCATGGACCCGCGCGCAGAAGCTGGATTCGACGCTCACGGTCACGCGCCTGCGACCGGGCGTGAGCAACCTGCAGGTGATGCTGCCGATGTACTTCTCCGAAGCCGTCGGCAAGCGCGGCATGTCGCTCGAACGTTTTGTCGCCACCACGTCTACGAACGCGGCACGCATCTTCGGCCTCTTTCCCAAGAAGGGCGCGCTGCGCGTGGGCTCCGACGCTGATGTCGTGATCTGGGATCCACGGCGCCGCGATACGGTGCGAGCAGCCGACGACCATTCGAAGTCGGATTACTCGGTCTACGAGGGTTGGACCGTGACCGGATGGCCGGATCTCACCATCAGGCGAGGCGAAATCGTCGCCGAGCGCTCGACGGTGGTCGGCAAGGCTGGGAGTGGACGACTCGTCGCTCGTGAACGTTGGATCGCGCCAAAGTAGCCGCACTTCTTTACAGCGGTTCATTCGCGATGGAGCGTATAGCTGCTTGGCGGCCCTGACCCGCGGCTGCTCAGTCATCCACGCACAGACGGAGCGTCAACCATGTTTGCTGTCTCCCGCGAGAGTAGGCGGCGTGCCGCGCTCGTATTCGCTGCACTGATGATCGACGCGGCAGTGGCCGCGGCCCAAGGCGCGCAACAGCAGCGCGATTCTACGCCACCGATCAATCAGGCGGACGATCCCGCGCTGCGTGGTTTTCGCTGGCGCGTGATTGGGCCGATCGGGCAGGGTGGCCGCGTGAACGACATCGCCGTGGTTGAACGCGATCCGCAGACTTACTACGTCGGATTCGCGACAGCGGGAATCTGGAAGACGTCGAATCATGGCGTGACGTTCCAGCCGGTCTTCGACACGTATTCGACGCACTCGATCGGCGATCTCGCGGTGGCGCAGTCGAATCCGGACATCGTCTACGCGGGGACGGGCGAGGCAAACAACCGTCAGAGCTCATCGTTCGGCGATGGCGTCTACAAGACGACCGACGGTGGGAAGACGTGGACCAACGTGGGGCTGCGCGAGACGCAGAGCATCGCACGCGTCGTCGTGCATCCGCGAGATCCCAACACGGTCTGGGTGGCGGCGATGGGTCATCTCTTCGGGCCTAACGCGGAGCGCGGGGTCTTCAAGAGCAGCGACGGCGGCCGCACCTGGCGCAAGACCCTCTTTGTGGACAACAACACCGGCGCTACGGACATCGCGATCCATCCAACGAATCCGAGCGTTCTCTTTGCCGCGATGTACACGCGGCAGCGCACGGTGTGGGGGTTTGCGAGCGGCGGCCCGAACAGCGGCATCTGGAAAAGCACGAACGGCGGGGACACGTGGACGCGCGTGCGCGGGGGTGGCCTGCCTAACGGCACGATGGGACGCATCGGCGTCGACTTCTCGCGCTCAAATCCCAATGTGATCTACGCGCAAATCGAAGTAGGAGCGGACAAGGAGCCCGTCGTCGCCCAGCGCCAGGGACAAGGTCAAGGCCCGGGCGGAGGAGGTGGCGGCGGTGGCGGCGGCGGTCAACAGAATCTGCCCCCGGACGACAAAGTCAGCGGCATCTGGCGATCTGAGGACGGTGGCAACTCCTGGCAGTTCCGCAGCAATCAGAACAATCGACCGATGTACTACTCGCAGATTCGTGTGGATCCTAACGATCCGAACACGGTGTACGTGGGTGGCGCTTCGGCGTTCAAATCGATCGACGGCGCGCGTACGTTCACGCAGCTCACGGGATTCGGCCATGGCGACCACCACGCAATCTGGATCGATCCAGCGAATTCGCGTCACGTGATGTACGGCAACGACGGATCACTCGACATCTCGTGGGATGGCGCGCAAACGTGGGAGTCTATCCGCACGTGGGCGGTCGGTCAGCCGTATCACGCGTCGGTGGACATGCGGCGGCCGTACTACGTGTGCACCGGTCTACAGGACAATGGGAGCTGGTGTGGGCCGAGCAGCGTTAGGTCCGGGCCGATCTTGTCGCAGGACTGGTACCGCGTCGGTGGCGGGGATGGTTTCTATACGGCGGTCGACCCCACCGATCACATGGTTTTGTACTCCGAGTCGCAGGATGGCAACATGAGCCGTCTCGATCTGCGCGAAGCGACGTCGATTTCGATCCGTCCACGCCCAGGAGCGCGCTCTGTCGATGCGCCACAACCGCAGCAGGGCCCGGGTGGTGGCGGCAGGCCTAACGTTGTACCCGAATCAGACGCCGTGCCGGTGCGCTTCAACTGGAATACGCCGCTCATCATCTCGCCGCACGACGCGAGCACGATCTTCGTGGCGGGAAACCGGCTCTTCATCTCAAAGGACCGGGGGATGACGTGGCGCATGACGGATGACCTGACGAAGCAGGTCAACCGCGACGAACGCGAGATCATGGGATTGCGTGGCACGCTGCCTAACTGCGCTCGCGCGCGCGCGGGCGCGTGTATCCTTTCGAAGAACGACGGCGTGCAGACGTTCAGTAATGCTGTCGCCTTCGCCGAATCTCCTATCATGCCGGGGCTGTATTGGTACGGCTCGGACGACGGCAACATCCAGGTGAGCCGCGACGCGGGGGAAACGTGGACCGAGGTCGGCAAAAACATCCCCGGCGGCACGAAGGAGTACTACATCTCGCGCATTGAGCCGTCGCACTTCGACGTAGCGACTGCGTACGTCTCAGTCGACGGTCACAAGAGCGACGATCTCAAGCCGTACGTGTACGTGACGCGCGACTATGGTCGCACGTGGGCGTCGATAACGAGCAACCTGCCGCCGATCGGGAATGTGAATACCGTTAGGCAGGATCTCAAGAACCCCAACCTGCTGTACGTGGGCACCGAATACGGCTTTTTCGTATCGCTGGATGACGGGAATACCTGGAAGCGCTTCATGACGAACCTGCCGGTCGTTCGGATCGATGATGTGATCACCCATCCACGTGACAACGACCTCGTGCTGGCCACGCACGGCCGCAGCGTGTGGGTCATGGACGACATCTCGGCGCTGCAGCAGCTGCGGCCGGAGACGATGACGAAGGACGTGACGTTATTCGAGGTTCGTAACGCCGTGGCCTGGAAGCCGGACGTTCGGCTGCGGCGCTCGGTCACTGGCGCCAAGAACTTCCAGGGAGAGAACGCGCCGAGCGGCACGACGATCAGCTACTGGTTAGGCAGCGCGGCGTCTGGCGATGTTCGCCTCTCGATTACCGATGCGGCGACGGGCCAGGTCTTCCGCACGCTGCAGGGGACAGGGCAGCAGGGAATGAATCGCGTTCACTGGAACCTCTGCAGTGATTTCCGACCCGTGCAGCCGGGCCAGGGTGGTGGAGGCTTCGGTGGTGGCGGCTTCGGCGGCGCCTGTGGAGGTGGCGGCGGTGGTGGCGGCGGTGGTGGTGGCGGGCAGGGACAGCCGCAGCGCGTTTCGCGGCTCGCGACGCCGGGCTCCTACACGGTGACGCTCACGGTCGGCGGGCGCAATTATTCTCGGCCGATCGCCGTGCTCGAAGACGTGTGGATGCTCGAGCGTTAGGCTTCGAGCGCAACGGAGACAACGACGGTGATGGCGTCACTGTATCACGCCGTCACCGTCGCAATAGGTAACTCACCTTGACGAACACGCCGTCGCGCACTCTCTCCATCTGGCGAAAACGAAACGCCTCCGGCTCGTACAAGCTTGCCCCGTACCCTGCGAACACGACTGTCCCGGGCGTCGGCACATACGAGATGAGCCAATCGAAACGGATGTCGCGCACAGTCTGTGCTGCTGCAACCGTAGCCACGCCATCAGCGACGATGCCTAACGGATAGTCGGTGACGGGATCCCGAAGCGCGTCGCGCCGCCGGTTGTCGTATTGCCCCACGAACCGCACAAACAGCGGCCGGCTCAACTGATATTCGACCTTCAGCCGCGGCACGTTGGCGCGCGACAGCGTCGTCCCGTCCCGTCGGCGCGCGTAGTGGCTGTAGAGATACGACGTCGTCACCCGCAACTGGTCGCTCAGCCGCCAGTCGGCTTCCGCGGTGACGTCCACGCGCCGGGCCGTGCCGGTCTCGAAGAAGTCCACGTCGCGGCCGAGGATGGTGCGCAGCCGGCCCGTCATAAGTGCGAATTGTGGCGTCGTTAGGCTGCCGAGCATGACGTACGTTGGCGTGCGCGGCGACGAGGCAAACGCGACCGTATCCGCTTGCGGGCGTCCAGGTCCCGCAGGCCGCAAGACACGGTAGTTGTCATATGTGGGACCCGTAAACGTCCACGATTCCCGTACCGGCGTTAGGCTCGCGACCCAACCGCCGCGCAAGTTCAACACATTCTCCGCCTGCAGCTTCGTCTCGCGCACACTCTCGCCGTCGAAGAAGCCGTTGAAATCCCACAGCTGCTCCGTGCCGACGCGGATCAAATAGGATTCCACGGCAGCATCCGTGGGATAAAAGGACACGCGTTGATAAACGCCGAGTCGGACGTGGTCCCGGCGTGGCACAAAGCCGCTGGCTGCCGCGAATTCATCACCCACGGCCGACATCGTGTACAACGCGCCGTAACGATACCCCGTCCGCATCAATGAGACGTCCCAGATGGGCGAGGTATTCGTCGTCTCGCCGGCGCTGCGAGTCATACTCGCGCCGGCGTTGAGGTTGAGTCCGTATGGCCCGCTCACGAACCGCGCGTCGGCCGCGGCGACTCGATTGAAATCGGCACCTTCGACGCGGTCGGTGTACGTGAGTCCCAATGTCGACTGGGTGAGGATATCGCGCCTGAGACGCATGAGGTTGTAGACGGGATGGTCGTCGCCT
>JBFMFA010000068.1:0-9832 GCA_040753195.1 Gemmatimonadota bacterium
CGCCGCGTCCAACAAAGTCGATCGGGAAAACGAGCCGCTCGCCGAAGACGTCGAGAAGCGGATCGACATACTTGCCTGTCGCGATGCTTCCCAGGAGCACAACGCACGACTCGCGTGTAAGGCGCTTGCTCAGCGCCAACGCATCATCGCGTAGCGGATTGCGGAAACGCTCATCGGCCTTGGCCAGATCCACTTTGGCGAACGCCTCGAGGTCGTGTCGCGCAACGCGCTCTGCAGGCGACCAGAGGCCGCGGTGCGTAGTGATGACCAGGACCGGCGGTGCGCGATGTGGAGGATTCGCGAACGCGTTGGCGTAAGCGAGTTTGCCGCGGAAATAAAGCCCACTCAAGAAACTGAACACGTCGCCGATTGGCGCGCCGCCGGGTTCGGCCACGGCCCGCGCGAGCGGAAAACTTGCCCGGGGGCTCAGTAATACTTGAGCGCGTTTGCCATCCAGCCGCGCGGGTGAGAGGATAAAGACCTTACTGACCACGGTCTGAGTACTGAGTGATGGGCTTGGAGTCTTACCGAGTTTCAAGTCGGGGTTTTCAGTTGAAGTTCTGAGCACTTGGACCGACACCCCAAACCGAAAACTCGGCTCAACTCCAAACGGAAATCTGAAAACTGATCATTAGGGCGCGTGCTCTTGACGAAACGGTTACTCAGGGACAAGTCAGGCTCCCGCCATGGACATTCGACCTTCGACCTTTGACCTGTTGTTATGAAAAGCTATCGCAGCGCTGATATCCGCAACGTGGCTGTAGTTGGCCACGGGGCGAGCGGAAAGACCACGCTGGTCGACGCCCTCGCCTTCGTGGCCGGCACCAGCAAGCGACATGGGCACATCAAAGATGGTACGACGCTCACCGACTTCGCCCCGGAAGAAGTAGAACGAGGTTACTCCATCAACCTGGGCGTCGCCTACGCGGAGTGGATGGATTCGAAGATCAATCTCATCGACGCTCCCGGGTACCTTGATTTCCACGGCGAAGCAATCGCCGGTCTCGAAGCGGCCGATGGCGTTCTTCTCTGCGTAAGCGCGCAAAGCGGCGTCGAAGTCGGCACGGAGAAGATGTTCCGTGCGGCCGTTCAGCGGCGCGATCCAATTCTGTTCGTGGCGACGCTGATGGACAAGGAGCACGCCAATTACGATCGCATCTATCAGCAGATCAAGTCGCGCCTAACGAACAAGATCATCCCCGTAGAAGTCCCGATCGGAGCTGGTGCCGGATTCAAGGGGATCATGAACCTGTTTACGCGCAAAGCGTACATGTACAAGCCCGGCACCAAGACCGGCGAGTACACGGAAGCCGACATCCCAGCCGAAGAGCAGCCGACGTTCGACCGCTACTACAATGAGCTGATCGAAGCCATTTCAGCGACGGACGACACGCTCCTCGAGCGCTACCTGGAAGGCGCCGAAATCGGGCGCGATGAAGCGATTCACGGGATGAAGGAAGCGATGAAGCGCGGCGACCTTTTCCCGCTTTTCTGCGTTTCTGCCGAACTCACCTACGGCATCGGCGCGTTGCTCACCGAAATCGTACAGCTCATGCCCTCCGCCTACGAAATGGAGGAGATTCACGCGTTCAAGGGCGCCGTCGGGGGGAACACGGTTGAGATTCACGCGCTGGATGACAAGCCGTTCGTGGCGCACGTGTTCAAGACGTACGCCGAGCCGCACATCGGTGACGTCAGCTTCTTTCGCATCTTCCAGGGGATCGTCAGCAACGGTCAGGAAGTGTACAACGCGACGCGCGACGGCGCGGAGAAAGTGAATCACCTCTCGATCCCGTTAGGCAAGGAGCGCATCGAAGTACCGATGCTGCACGCCGGCGACATCGGCTGCGTCGCGAAGCTGCGAAACACGCACACGAACGACACGTTGTCGACAAAGGATTTCCCGGTGCGACTCCCGTCGATCCGCTTTCCTGAACCGGTCGTTTCGTTTGCCGTTCGTGCCGCCGCGCGACACGACGAAGAGAAGCTGCAAACCGGGCTTCATCGGCTGCATGACGAAGATCCCACCTTCGAGACGCACTACAACGCCGAGACGCACGAAACGCTGATCTCTGGAGTCGGCGAGCGCCACATCGACATCGCGATGTCGCGTCTGAAGCGGAAGTTCGGCGTCGGTGTGGAGTTATCGAAGCCAAAGATTGCCTATCGAGAGACGATCCTTGGAAAGGGTGACGGCCAGGGCCGGCACAAAAAACAGACGGGAGGTCGCGGGCAGTTCGGCGACTGCTGGATTCGGATGAAGCCGCGACCGCGTGGCGCCGGGTACGCGTTCAAGGACGAGATCGTCGGCGGATCGATTCCCTCGAAGTTCATCCCTGCTGTCGACAAGGGGATTCAGGAAGCGTCCGTGCGCGGGATTCTCGCCGGTTGTCCGCTCGTGGACTTCGAGGTCGAGCTGTACGACGGGTCCTATCACTCCGTCGACTCGAACGAAATGTCGTTCAAGATGGCGGGCATTCAGGCGTTCAAGACGGTGGCGCCGAAGTGTAAGCCGATCCTGCTCGAGCCGATCGACGAAGTCACCGTGCAAACGCCTGACGAGTATCTGGGCGACGTGATGGGAAATATCTCGTCGCGGCGCGGCAGCATCCTGGGCACAGACTCGTCGGGCAATGGGGAGGGCACGACTGTGCGCGCGTTGATGCCGCAGGCGGAGCTACACCTCTATGCGACCGAACTGAACTCGATGACGCACGGACGCGGAAATTACTCCCGCAAGTTCCACAAGTATGAACAGATGCCGCCCGAGGCGGCGAACAAAGTCATCGAGGAATACGCGAAGCATAAGAAAGAGGAAGAAGACGAGGCGTAAGGCGCAAGGCGCAAGGCGTGAGGGGGAACGGCGACCTCTCTCGCGCCTAGCGCCTCTCGCCTAGCTGCGACTCCCTCGCAGAATAACGGTCCCCACTCCGACCACGTAGAACGTCCCGTTAGGCAGCACGATGATTTGAATGAGCAGGCGATCGGTCGGACTCGGCAGGCGCGTCCATGCGCGGCCGTCGTAGCGCAGGATGATCCCCTCTTCTCCGACCGCGTAAACATCGTTAGGCGTCGTGCCGCTGACGGCACGCAGCGCCAGATTCGTCGGTGCGGCTACCGACGACCAGCGCGATCCATTGTAGTGAATGATCGTCCCGCTATCGCCGACGGCCACGATGTTGTCCGGAGAAGACCCCCAAATGCCGCGCAGCAACCGCCGCGTTGGTGTGGTCATGCGCGTCCACGTGCTGCCGTCGAAGCGGATGACGGTGCCGGAATCGCCGACGGCGTAGACGTTGTTAGGCGCCGTCCCCCACACGTGCCGATAAAACACGTTGGCTGGACTCGGCATCAATGAAAAAGTCCCACTCGCCGCGACAAGGATCGTGCCGCCGTCGCCCACGACGAAACCGAAGTCCGGGCCCGCAAACCAGATGGAGCGCAGCAGGACGTTGCGCGGACTCGTAGCGGTGGACCACACGCTGCCGTCAAAACGCAGGATGGTTCCGGTGTCACCGACCGCCACGATGCGCGACGCCTGGCTGCCGTAGATCCCGTACAACGGATGCGACGGTGGCACGTCCAGGCGGTTCCAGGAGCCGCCAGCTTCACGCCGCATCACCGTTCCGGCATCTCCGGCTGCGTACACTCCGCCCTCGGGCGAGGCCCACGCGGACGTGAGCGTCGGCGCCGTGATTTCGACGGACCAGGAGTCGCGCGACCCCTGTGCAACCGTGCCGTTCCACCCAGCCACGATGAGAGACGACGCAGAGCGCGCCGAGACGGCGCGGAGGTTGTCACCCGTGCGCGGGTTTTGCACGAGCGACCAGGAGTTGCCGTCGTACCGGATAATCGTTCCACGGTTGCCCACGGCGTAGACGTCGTTAGGCCCGGTTCCCCACACGCTGAACAGGTGCTTTCCCGTGCTCGCGGCGTGTTGCGTCCACGCGTTGCCGTCGTAATGCAGAACGAGTCCATTGATGCCGACGGCCCACACGTCCGAGGCGCTGGTTCCCCACAGTCCGAAGAGCGGTGTGGTTCCACTGGGCTGCGCCATCTGCACCCAGTTGTTGCCGTCGTACCGGGCGATGATGCCGTTATTGCCGGCGACGAAGACCTCGTTAGGCGAAGCCGCCCAGATCCCCCAAAGCTCCCAGCTGCGTCCGGGGCTGATGTCGTTCCAGCGCGTCCCGTCCCAGCGAAAGACAGTGCCGTCCACGCCGCTCACATACACTTCGTCCGCCGAGCGCCCCCAGACCTCGAGGAGCAACACGGAAGTGGGACTCGCCATCCTGGTCCATTCCGTCCCGTCCCAGCGCAGGACGAGCCCCCCGCCACCGACGGCGAATGCCGCGTTCGCGCTCGCGCCCCAGACGCCGGTGAGTCCCTCCGTGGTGCCTGACGGGGAAAGGGTCCAGGGCGCGGCGCCGGTGCCGGAGCGCAGGATCACGCCGTTCTGCCCTACGGCAAACGAAAGGCCCGTGGTCGGATCAGTCCAGGCGCCTAACAGCGATACGTCCGTCAGCCCTTGTTGTTCGACGACGAACGATGCGGCGGGAGTGGGGCCCGGGCCAGTGCTGCCGTTGTCGTCGCTGCAGGCGGCGACGAGCGCCGCGAGCAGCACGAGAGAACGCCTAACGAGTTTCCTGCCCTGGTGTGGAGCGTGCCGTGACAACTTGGATGACGCCCTGCATGTGGCCGGGCCCCCACTTGATTTGCGCCTGCGCGGCGGTGTGATAACGAATCTCAAAGATCTCTGCCACCGGAATGTCGCGCAGGTAGCTGATGCCGCCCATACGCTGGTTGTCGAGGTACACCAGAGGTTCCCGCACATCGTTGCCACGAATCGTCACCTTCCCGCGTTCCCGCAGCATGTTGGGACGCAGCATGCGGATCGCGTCGTACGCATTGATGGCTTGTGACCTGGTGATCTCGACCCGCGTAATCGATTCGCTGGCTGACGATGCGGGAGCGATGCCGGCCCGAGGTGCACACGCAAGCAGAAATCCTGCCAGAATCAGACCGGATATGTCGCGTCGGGTACAGCGACCGACGAAAAGATGCATGGCGGAGTTCCCTCGAGCGGCGCAGGCTACGTCCTGTAAAACCGACGCGCAAGCTGTGCTTCTGAAACACGCTTGTTGTCCCCACAGTTCCCCCAACCCGGAAGGTCCAAGGTCAAAGTGAGCCCCTGTCAGACCTTGTGATACGACACCCGCGCGGCATCGCGCTTGTCACCCGCCACATAAATGTCGAAGTCCGAGAAGAATGCAGGGGCCTCTTTCTGGAGCACGCGCAGCACTTCGACAGCCAGCCGGCGGATTTCCAGCTCGGCACCTTCGCTTGAGCGTAACTCAAGCATCGTGCGCCACGCGCGCACGTTCCCGGTGACGACAATCTTCGTTTCGGTGGAGTTAGGCAACACGCCGCGCGCCGCTTCTCGAGCCATCTTACGTCGGTGCACTTTGTCGTCGATCCATTGATATCGATCGCTGAGCTGCGCGACGAGCGTTGTGTACGTGCTCAGCGCACTGTCCATCTGCACGCGCCAAGCAGCCTCGAGCGCCGCATCGCCCTGGATCGCCGGTGGCATCACGAAGTGCGCATCTGACTCGTCGACGTAACGCTGACTGAGCTGCGAGTACGCAAAGCCAGCGCGGTGCCGCACCAACTCGTGCGTTAGCGAGCGACTGACCCCCTCGAGAAGGAGAGAATAGTTGGCGTGTTCGAGCACGCTCCCGTGTTGCTGCTTCTTGATGTTCTCGAGGTAGTCCCGCGTCGTTCGATTCGCCGGATTTCGCTGGCTCATGTAACACAGACGACCGGCGTATTCGGCCAAGCGCTCGCCGTCGGTGCTCTCGCCCAGCCATTGCACCTTCAGATGATCCGGCTCAATAAAAGTTGGGCGAGCGAGCACCGAAATGCGCGGCGAGGTGAAGATCATCGACAGGCTAGGTCAAGGGTCAAAGGTCAAGGGTCAAAGCGAGCCTCAAACCGGCGGGAACCTAGTTGACTTCGTCTAGCAACTCTAGGCGATTCCGGTCATAGCAGCGTTCAGTCGCGACACGATCGAGCACGTGACGCGCAGGCTCAGGAAGTGGCGGAAGCACGGGATCGTACTTGATGTCGCCCAACGGGAGTTGGCCAGCGAGCGGCACCTTCACACCAGGATTAAGCATCGCGTCGGGGTCGAAGATGTTTTTCAACTCCTGAGCGAGCTGAAGTTCCTCGCGATCACGCACTCGGTGGAGCAGGGGCGTGCGCAGGCGGCCGTCGCCGTGTTCGCCGGCCAGCGTGCCGCCGAATCCCCGCGTGAGCTCGACGACCTCGTCGAGCAGTGCTTCGACGTGCCGACGCCAGTCGGGTGCGGTCGTGTCGATCAGCGGATTGACATGAACGTGCGCATCGCCTGCATGGCCGAAAATCACGCCGCGGTGCGTGTGACGGGTGAGCGCAGCGCGCAGTCTGCGCACGAACTCGGGGAGCGCGTCGGGCGGGACGGCGCAATCTTCGATGAACTGCATCGATTGAGTCGTCGCCGGGAGGCGCGACAAGATGGGACTCACGGCGTGTCGCAGGGACCAGAGCGCGTCCGCACTTTCGGAGTCGATACCGAGCAAGCTCGACAGCGGTGCGAGCGAGTCGAGCTCGCTGCCTAACGAGCGAGCCGCCGCCGCCGCTTCAGCGTCGCTCTCGGCGTCGATCTCGATGAGGAGCACGGCTTCACTCGCCGCGTCGACTGGAAGCGGGCGTTGTGTCGCGACAATCTCGAGGAACGTGCGATCGAGCAATTCGCACGCGGCGGCGCCGGCCTGCCGCGCCAGGGCCGCTGCCGCCACCGCGCTCTCGAGCGTGGAGAACGCCACAAGGAGCGAGGATGTCGCGTTAGGCGTCACCGCCAGACGCAGTGTCACCGCGCAGAAGACAGCAAGGGTTCCTTCGCTTCCAACGAGCAGATCGACGAGGTCTCCACTGTGTGCGAAGGCGCGCCAGCCGTATCCGGAGGAATCTTTACGTGTGCGGAGCGGCGCCAGGCGAGAGGCCCGTTCGCGCAGCGTGTCGGCATGGGCCAGGAAGCGGCCAAGTGTAGGTAGCCCGCCGTCGAGCGTCGTGGACCGCCTAACGTTTGCGGTGGTTCCGTCGGCGAAGACGCAGTCGATTTCATGGACCCATTGCCGCATGGCGCCGTGCTTGAGCGAGCGCGGTCCGGCAGCATTGGTTGCCGTCATTCCACCAAGTGACGCGAAGGCGCCGCTCGACGGATCGACCGGGAGCCACAGTCCCGCTCGCCTGGCCGCGTGGTCGAGCATCCCGCGTGTCACGCCGGGGCCAACGGTCGCGAGCTGCGCCTGTTCATCAATGTGCATGGACCGAAGGCGCGTGACGTCGAGTATCACGCCGTCGCCGACGGCCCCACCAGCCATGCCGCTACCGGAGCCACGCGGGACTATTGATAAGTGAGCGTCGCGCGCCCATTTGATAACCGCGACGACCTCGTCGATCGATGTGGGCGCACTGACGGCGTGCGGGATGACGCGGCTGATTCCGGCCGCCTCGCTGTAAGCGGCCCGGGCTTGGAGGTCGTCGCGTACGGACGGTGGAGCGACGTGCATAAGTTGCTAGTTGCTAGTTGCTAGAAAGCCTGCCCTTGCTATCAACTTTCTACATCAACCATCAACTATCAACTAACGCGCTGGACCGGCTGGTTTGGAGGACGCGTGAAGATTCTCGTTAGGCCGCTCTTCATATCCTTTGTCCTGGGCTCCGTCGCGACGGGGGCGTGGCCGCAGGCGCAACGCCGCGCTGCGCTGGGGTCGGTTGCCGCAGCGGAAAGTACGTTCGCGGCACGGGTCGCGCGGCTTTCCGAGCAGGCCGGATACTTCGATTCGGACAACCTGATCTCGAACGAATCGTCGTACCTGCACCCTGTATCGGCGCTGCGTGGCTTGAATGTGACGGGCGGCGCGTTCATCGGCGTAGGGCCGGATCAGAGCTTTTCGTACATCGCGGCGATTCGGCCGCGTGTCGCGTACATCATCGACATCAGGCGCGACAACCTGCTGCAGCACCTGATGTTCAAAGCGCTTTTCGCGCGTTCGCGCAACCGGCTGGAGTTTCTCTGTCGCTGGCTGGGATACGACGTACCGCGCGATGTGGCGCGCTGGAGCGGGCGTCCCATCGAAGAGATCGTGGCGAAACTCGACTCGATGGCGCCTAACGAGGGGCCCGTGCTCACGGAACGTGCCGCGGTGCTGGCGCTCGTGCGTTCCTTCGACGTTCCCCTGGACGAGCGCGATCTTGCCACCGTGCAGCGTTTTCACGCCGAGTTTCAGCGCGAGCGGCTGGATCTCCGCTTCACGAGCCACGGCCGTCCGCCGCGCGCCGGCTATCCAACGCTGCGCGATCTGATCCTGGAGAAAGACCTCACGGGACGGCCGGCCAGTTATCTCGCCAGCGAAGGCGACTGGCAGTTCGTGAAGACGATGCAGCAGAACCACCTGGTGATTCCGGTGGTTGGCGACCTCGCCGGCCCACACGCCCTCCGTGCCATCGGGAGAGACGTCGCAGCGCTCGGCACGCAGGTGTCGGCGCTGTATGTCTCGAACGTGGAGCAATACCTCTGGCGGGACGGCACGTTCGAGCAGTTCGCCGACAATGCGATCGCACTGCCGCGCAACGCGCGCTCTGTGCTGATCCGTTCGTACTTCGGCCGCAACTTCGGGTCGCCGCATCCGCTGGCGCGCGACGGCGGGGCGTCGCTGAGCACGCAGTTGATGCAGAAGTTGGGTGACTTCAGCGACCGACGGCGCCAGGGCGGGTGGGGATCCTATTGGGATCTCGTCACGTTAGGCGCTATCGACCTGATGGCGGCGTCAGCCGCTCGTCCGAGATGAAACGCCGCGACGCGTTGTGGCGACTCGGGTTGGGGAGCCTGAGCGCCCTGGTTCATCCCGCGCGTGTGTTGGCGGCGGCGCAGCCGCAACGACTCTCTCGAATTGGGGTCCAGCTTTACACCGTGCGGCAACTCATGGCGCAGAACGTTGAGGAGACGCTGCGACGGGTCGCCGAAGTCGGTTTCACGGAAGTAGAGTTCGCCGGGCACTTCGAGCGGACGGCGCGCTCGCTACGGACGACGCTCGATGACGCCGGTCTAACGAGCCCCGCGTCACACCTATCGCTGGCGGATTTTGCCGCGGACAGTGCCTCGCGCACGCTCGAAGCGGCGATGTCGCTGGGCCATCGGTACGTCGTGATCGCGTGGATGGACGCGGCGCAGCGCGCGTCGCTGGACGACTGGAAGCGCATCGCCGAGCAGTTCAATCGGATCGGTGAAATGACACGGAGTAGCGGCCTGCGTTTCGCGTATCACAACCACGAGTACGATCATGTCCCTCTTGAAGGCCGCGTTCCGCTGGATGTTTTGCTGGAATCTACGGATCCCTCGCTCGTTAGGGTTGAGCTGGATCTATACTGGATCACCAAGGGTGGGGGCGACTGGCGGAGCTACTTCGACCGCTGGCCGGGTCGCTTTCCCATGGTGCACGTAAAGGACTCCGCGGGGCCGCCAGATCACGTGATGTGCGACGTTGGGACCGGAACGATTCCGTTTGCGAACATCTTCGCGCAGAAAGGACGTGCCGGGATCGAGCACTTCTTCGTGGAGCACGATACACCCAAGGACCCGATCGCATCGATCAGGTCGAGCTACGATTATTTGCGGCGGCTCACGTTCTAGCCGTGCGCGCGAGACGCACATGCTTCCCGTTGCCGTAGCTGGGTGCTATCGTGGGCGGCATGAGGGAATGGTGAAGTGATGTCACAACGCCCCGTC